>NZ_CALBEX010000033.1 GCF_937889215.1 uncultured Limnohabitans sp. | reverse complement strand
GCGTCTTGGTGCATTGAATGGTTTGCTTGAAGCAAATTACATGCCCTTTATAGAGGGTTTGAAAAATTCCCTTAGAAAAAAGCGGTTTTCAGGGTTCTCCCTAGGGTTGTCACGGTGATTGCAGATGGAGGTGAGCGCTGTTTTTCGGTGCGTGTTTGAACAACCTTCTTTCCTGATTGGAGTGATCTCATGATGAATCGACGTGGCAACCTCAAAGCCCTTGCAACTGCAGCCGCTATCGCAGCGGGCAGCTTGACCTTTGCACAACATGCCCTGGCCCAAGCCGGCAACACCATCAAAGTGGGCGTGCTGCACAGCTTGTCCGGCACCATGGCGATTTCTGAGACGGTGCTCAAAGATACTGTGCTCATGGCGATTGACGAAATCAATGCCAAGGGCGGTGTGCTGGGTAAAAAGCTCGAGCCCGTCATTGTGGACCCCGCATCCAACTGGCCTTTGTTCGCTGAAAAAACCAAGCAGCTGCTCGGCCAAGACAAGGTCTCGGTCATCTTCGGTTGCTGGACTTCGGTGTCGCGCAAGTCGGTGCTGCCGGTGGTCGAAGAAATGAATGGTCTGCTTTTCTACCCCGTGCAGTACGAAGGTGAAGAGCTCTCCAAAAACGTGTTCTACACCGGCGCTGCGCCCAACCAGCAAGCGATTCCTGCGGTGGACTATTTGATGAGCAAAGACGGCGGCGGTGCCAAGCGTTGGGTCTTGCTGGGCACCGACTACGTGTACCCCCGCACCACCAACAAAATCTTGCGTGCCTACCTCAAAAGCAAGGGTGTGAAAGACAGCGACATCGATGAAAAGTACACCCCGTTTGGTCACTCTGATTACCAAACCATCGTGGCCGATGTGAAGAAATTTTCAGCCGGTGGCAAGACCGCTGTGGTGTCCACCATCAACGGAGACTCCAACGTGCCTTTCTACAAAGAACTGGGCAACGCAGGCTTGAAGGCCAAAGACGTGCCTGTGGTCGCATTCTCTGTGGGTGAAGAAGAGTTGCGCGGCGTGGACACCAAGCCTTTGGTCGGTCACCTGGCGGCTTGGAACTACTTCATGTCCATCAAGAACCCCGCCAACGACGAGTTCACCAAAAAGTGGGCGGCTTACGCCAAGGCCAAAAACATCCCTGGCCATAAAGACAAGCCTCTCACCAACGATCCGATGGAAGCCACTTACATCGGCATCAACATGTGGAAGCAAGCGGTTGAAAAAGCCAAGTCCACCGACACAGACAAAGTGATCGCGGCCATGGCTGGTCAGACCTTCAAGGCACCGAGCGGCATCACCAGCAAGATGGATGAGAAAAACCATCACCTGCACAAGTCGGTGTTCATCGGCGAGATCAAGGCCGACGGCCAGTTCAACGTGGTCTGGAAGACACCTGGCCCTGTGAAAGCAAAGCCATGGAGCCCTTACATCCCTGGCAACGACAAGAAGCCCGACGAGCCTGCCAAGAAGTGATGGTTTGAACGTGTGAACACAGGTCGGCGTGGGAGCGCCGACCTAAGTGGGTTTTGTATGTCGGTGGCTGTAGGTCGGTGGCTTTAGCCCCGACATGAATCTAATAAACGAGCAAGATGAAACGATGGATGTTGAAAGCGGCGTGGATGGCCAGCGCCGTTTGGGGCTTGTCGGCTGCGCAAGCCCTGACAATGGACGAAGCCAGAGGCATTGCCGTGGGAGAAAGCGATGTACGCGTCGAGGCGCTCGCCAAAGCCGTGGCGCAAGGCGATGACAAAACCGCCGCCTACCTGCAAGCGCTGGCGGATGACGTGGTCAAGATGGCGGGCGATCAGGTGATGGTGGTTCGCGACGGGCAAGGTCTGGACCCCGTCACAGGACAATCAGTACCTGTGCCGCCAGATGCCGAAGACGTGATGCTGAACAACCGCCTGCGTGGCGAGATCGACACGGCCTTGGCGGCTTTGAAGTTGTTCAGCCCCGATGTGAAGGTCCGCAGGCAAGCTGCGCTGTCCCTGCTCAAAGAGCCCGATGCCAGCCGTGCCGCCTTGCTTGAAAAAGCCTTGGCTTCTGAGAAAGACCCTGCCGTTCAAAGTTTGGTGCGCCAGGCCCGTGCAGCCGCCCTGCTCAGCAGCCAAGTGCCCAATGACCGCTTGCTGGCCGCCCGTGAGTTGGCTGGCAGCAGGCAACCCGAGGCCCTGCTGCTGCTGAACCAGCAATTGGCGCAAGAGCAAGAGCCTTCGGTCCAACAACAAATTCAAAAGTCATTGGCCGCCGTGCAGGACAGCCTGCGCTGGGGCGAGCGCTTGGGTGCCCTGTTCACAGGGGCCAGCTTGGGCTCGATCTTGCTGCTGGTGGCGCTGGGCTTGGCCATCACTTATGGCCTGATGGGCGTCATCAACATGGCGCACGGCGAGTTGATGATGATCGGCGCTTACGCCACGTATGTGGTGCAGGCCCTGTTTCGCGAGCACCTGCCGCAGGCGTTTGATGCTTACCTGTTGGTGGCCATTCCGGTGGCCTTCATCACCTCAGCGCTGGTCGGCGCGGTGATGGAGCGCACGGTGATCAAGCACCTGTATGGCCGACCACTTGAAACCCTGCTGGCCACCTGGGGCATCAGCCTGGTGCTCATGCAAGGCGTGCGCAGCCTGTTTGGTGCGCAAAACGTGGGTGTAGAAAACCCCTCGTGGATGAGTGGTTCGCTGCAGCTGCTGCCCAATTTGCAGCTGCCTTGGAACCGGGTTCTGATCATCGTGTTTGCCGCAGCGGTGCTGATCGGCATGGCGCTCTTGATCAGCAAAACACGTTTGGGATTGTTCGTGCGTGGCGTGACCCAAAACCGGCCCATGGCCTCGTGCATGGGGGTGAACACGGCCCGCATTGACACCTATGCTTTTGCACTGGGTTCGGGCATTGCCGGTTTGGCCGGTTGCGCCCTGAGCCAAGTGGGCAATGTGGGCCCCGATTTGGGGCAAAGCTACATCGTCGACTCGTTCATGGTGGTGGTGTTGGGCGGCGTGGGCCAATTGGCCGGCACGGTGTACGCCGCCTTGGGTTTGGGCTTGGCCAACAAACTGCTGGAAGGCTGGACCGGCGCGGTGCTGGCGAAGATTGCGGTGTTGGTATTCATCATCATCTTCATTCAGAAGCGCCCGCAAGGCATCTTCGCGATGAAGGGTCGCAGCGCTGAGGCGTGAACAAGAACATGAACACATTCCAATTGCCTTCACACGCGCCCTTGTTGGGGCGCAAAGCCTGGTCGGCTTTCTTGCTGGCGCTGATCGCCGTGGGCGTGATGGCCCCTGTGCTCAACCTGTGGGTGCCCGAGGGCAACCC
>NZ_CALBEX010000032.1 GCF_937889215.1 uncultured Limnohabitans sp. | reverse complement strand
GTTCAGAATCTGCAAAGCATGGGCCGGACCACCGGCTTTTTCGATGGCCGCTTGCAGCTCGTGGGTCACGGCGGTGCAGCAACCCAGGGCCACCGGGTGCGGCGAGATGACCAGCGCGTTGCGCGTCATCAGGCAAAGAATAGCCTTGAACATGATGGTCGCCACGGGCGAGGTGGAGTTGGACAAGCCCACCACCACACCCGCAGGTCGGCCGATCTCGACGATGCGCAGCGCATCGTTGCGGCGCACACCACCCAGAGCTACGTTGTCCCAAGCGGTCGGCGTCAGCGTGCAAGCGATCTGATTCTTGGCGATCTTGTCGGCGACTTTGCCGATGCGGCTTTCGCGCACGGCCCACTCGGCATAAAACTCGGCGCGCGGCAGCAAAGCCGCGGCCACTTCTTTGGCCACGCGTTTGGCTTCTTCGGGCGTCCACAGCGCCAGCGTGGCAGCGGCTTGCTTGGCGCGGCCCAGCAAGTCGCGGGCTTCCTGCAAGGCGGCCAGGTCGTGGTCGGCCAGATCGATGGGGTTCATTGAACTCATGACAGGGTGCATTCCGGGTTCAACGGCGCTGAGCGGCGTTGGCCACGGCGTTCAGGTCCACGCTTTCGAGTGCGCTGAAGATGGCTTCCACCGCCTTCTGTTCACTCGGGCTGGCCGCTTGCATGCGGGTGGTGTCGAGCAACTGGCGCATCACCGAAGGCTGACCTGCCGGGGCGGCGGCACCGGGGTTGAGCGTGGGCACAAAGTTGCCGCAGGTCATGCGCTGGCCTGCGCGGTAGTGCGGCGCGTAGTCGAACACGGCGTAGTGCTGCGTGGCGCAGTTGTCCCACATGGCCAGCGAGTCTTTTTCCCAACGGAAACGCACCATGAACTCGGGCTTTTTGACCCACTCGTAGAGCATGTTCAGCACCGACTCAGACAGGTCCATGTGCATGCCCAGCAAGCGTTTGGTCCAGATCGAGTTGACGAACAAAATCTTGCGGCCGTTATAGGGGTGCGTGATCACGGCCGGGTGCGACACCGTGGGCGTGTTCTCGATCATCTTGCACTCTTGTTCACTGGCCGTGACCATCATGCCGCTCTTGGCAGAGGCGCGCTTGGCAAAGCGCTCCGCAGCGTTGATGCGGCGGAAGTGCCAAGGCAGGTCGTGGTCGGCCTGCAGGCCTTCGAGCATTTGTTGCATGCCGGGGTTGAGGGCGTCATACGCGGCACCTGCGTGCATCCACATCGTGTCGCCACCCGAGGGGGGCAAGTCGGTGATGCGCAAGATGGAGACCATGTTGGGCTTCTTGCGGAAGGTCACGTCGGTGTGCCAGCGGTCGGTCTCGGGGGCTTCGTTGCCCTGGTTCGAGATCAGCTGGATCTGGGGGTGGCCTTCGATGTGGGGAAAGAACTCGTGCTGCTCCATCTCGCCAAAGTTCTGGCCCAGACGGATGTAGGCCTCGGGCTTCAAAGCCTGCTTGCGGAAAAACACCACGCCGTGCTGCCAAAGCGCTTGTTTGATT
>NZ_CALBEX010000031.1 GCF_937889215.1 uncultured Limnohabitans sp. | reverse complement strand
AGCCCATGGCCCGATTGGCAGGCGCGCGACGGTTTGGGCGCGGGCCGCGTCGCTGAGCTGATGGCCTGGAGCGAAGCCGAGTTTTTGCGCCGCACCGAAGGCAGCGCCATCCGCCGCATCGGCCACGCCCGCTGGCTGCGCAACCTGGCGCTGGCAGCGGGCAACGCGCTGGCCTCGCCGGCCTTGCCTGAGATTGAACGCGAGGTTTTGCTGCAGGGTTTGGCTGTGCACGCAGCGCATTCGGACCCGGTGGTGCAAGAGCAAGTGGCTTGGTCGCAAGCCCAAAATTCGGCCCGCCTGGCGTCCAGCAGTCGGACCTGAAGGCGCCGACCTGCAAAAACACGCTTTGCTGTCGGTGCAAGGTTTCTTGCTCCCCGTAGGTCGCGGCCTTCAGGTCCGACAGCCATGCCACCGAGAAGCGACGTTTTTAGGGTTGCGGTGCACCACCGCCCTTGTCGGACCTGAAGGCGCCGACCTACAAAAACACGCTTTGCTGTCGGTGCAAGGTTTCTTGCTCCCCGTAGGTCGCGGCCTTCAGGTCCGACAGCCATGCCATCGCGAAGCGACGTTTCTAGGGGTTGCGGTGCATCATTGCCGTTGTCGGGCTTGAAGGCGCCGACCTACAAAAATGCGTTTTGCTGTCGGTGCAAGGTTTCTTGCTCCCCGTAGCTCGCGGCCTTCAGGTCCGACAGCCATGCCACCGAGAAGCGACATTTCTAGGGTTGCAGTGCACCACCGCCCTTGTCGGGCCTGAAGGCACCGACCTGCAACACAAAGCCTTGGCGGGTGGCCTGCATTTTGTTCAACCGCGCAGCACGCCGAGTGCAAACGGCAAACTCAACATGCCGGCCAAGGTGGACAAAGTGACCAGGCCCGCCACATAGGGGCCGTTGTAGCCCATGCGGGCGGCCAGCACGTAGCAGGTGGAGGCCGTAGGGAGCGCCGAAAATGCCAAAAAGATGGTGGTCTGCGCCGGGGTCAGGCCAAACAGCACCGACAGGCCCAAGGCGATCAGGGGCAGCAGCAAGTGTTTGACCAGCAGAACACTCAGGCCCAGCAGCTTGTTCTGGCGCAAGCTGCCCAGTTGCATGCCTGCGCCGGCCGCCATCAGGCCTAGCGCCAACGAAGCCCCACCGATCCGGCTGACGCTGGGCTCCAGCACATCGGGCATGCGAAAGCCCAGCAAGTTGGCTGCCAGACCCGAGGCCGTGGCGAGGATGAGGGGATTGCGCACCAGTTCGCGCAAAAAGCCCGTCTTCGCATGCCGTGCCATGGGCCAAACCGCGCCAATGTTGAACATGGGCACGCAAAATCCGATCAGCACCGAGATCATCAGCAAACCTTCGGGGCCTGCCAGTCGCTCAGCCAGCGCCAGACCGATGAAGGAGTTGAAACGAAAGCCCACTTGCGCTGCTGCTGCGTGGTCGCGCCGGTCCAGGTAGCGGCCCAGCACGGGCAAGTAGGGCAAGCTATAGGACAAGGCAATCGCGCACACGGCCAGGCTCAAGCCCGCGCCGATCAGGCTGGAGGCGGCCTGCAGATCAAGTGGACTTTTCACGATGGAGTGAAACAGCAGCACCGGAAACAAGAAAAAATACACCAAGCTTTCCACCGGCTGCCAAACCTGTCGGTTCAACGCCGTGTAGCGGCACAGCAGATAGCCGCACAAAATCAGGGAAAAATCGGGGAAGAGGAGTTGGGCAAAGTTCACCCGTCTAGGATAACCCCCGCCCGCATCTGGCTGATGGCGGCCTGTCACCTCGGCTTCATCGGGCTTTTGGGTTCGGTTTTGTGGGTTTCCCCTCTGTCAGGTGGGTTTGTTTTTTGCTTATGATGTTTTTTTATTCAAGGAGTTTTCGAATGAAGCGTCGCGATTTGGTTTCCGTAGCCGGTTTGGCTGTGACAGTTTTGGCCAGTGGTTCGGTGTGGGCGCAGGCCTATCCCAGCAAGACCATCAAGTTGCAAGTGCCGTTTGCACCCGGTGGCACGACCGACATCGT
>NZ_CALBEX010000030.1 GCF_937889215.1 uncultured Limnohabitans sp. | reverse complement strand
CTGCGCCCGCTGCTTCAAATACGGCCCCACCAAATGCCGGCTGGTGCGTTGCAGGCCCATGAGCAAAGCGTGGTCGGCCTGGGTACAGCCGTAGCGGGTTTTCAAGTCTTGCTGCATCTGCGCCAACAAATGCGCGGCCATCTCGGCATCGGCCATGGCCCGGTGGGCGCGACCTGAGGTGGGCAAATGGTGCATTGCGGCCAACGTGCCCAGCTTGTGGTTGGGCGCTTGCGGGTACAGGCGGCGCGACAGCAGCAAAGTGCAGGCAAAGGCGTGCGAACCCTCTTGCCCACATCGCGCCAGCTCGGCCTGCCAAAACTTTTTGTCAAAGGCTGCGTTGTGCGCCACCATTGGCCGCCCCGCTACAAAGCGGGCCGCCTCGCGCATCACCTGCTCTGCCGGGGGCGCGACCTGCACCATTTCGTTGGTGATGCCCGTGAGCTGCGTGATGAAACTGTTCACCCGCACCCCGGCGTTCATCAGGCTTTGGTAACGGTCCACCACCTGACCGCCTTCGAGCATGACGATGGCCACCTCCGTGGCGCGGTCGCCCATGTTGGGCGAAATGCCCGTGGTTTCAAAGTCGATGATGGCGATGGCGCTCACGGTGTGGTCCTGGCTGAAAGGGACCACCATTATCTCCAGTGGTGCGCGTTGTTAGCGGTCTCAGCAAGCCCCCGCAGGTCGAAGCCTTTAAGGTCCGACATGTGGTCTTTTCGCGCAGCGGCACACCCGACCAAAACGATGGGCAAAGCGCACCGTCGGACCTGAAGGCACCGACCTACAAAGACCGGAACATCCCCGTGGCTCGATGTCTTTCGCAGGTCAGGCCTTTACGGTCTGACAGCCATCTTTTCGCGCAGCGACTCATTTGCGGTCACACCCATAATGGGCGACCTCTTTTTCCCATCCTTTTTAAAAGCCCCCATGACCGACACCCTTGCCCAACTGTTTCAACCCACCCGCATCGGCGACATCGAGATGGCCAACCGTGTGGTCATGGCACCGCTGACCCGTTGCCGCGCCGACGAAACTGCAGGCGACCTTCCCGGCAGCGCCATGAACATCGCGTACTACAGCCAACGCAGCAACGCGGGCCTGATCATCAGCGAGGGCACGCAGGTCTCGCCCGGGGGCAAAGGCTATATGGCCACACCCGGCATTTACTCAGACGCGCAAGTCGAAGGCTGGAAACCCATCACCCAAGCCGTGCACGCCGCAGGCGGCAAGATCGTGGCGCAAATCTGGCATGTGGGCCGCATCTCGCACCCCGACCTGACCGGTGGTGCCGAGCCGATTGCCCCCTCGGCTGTGGCCGCCAAGGTGCTGGCCTATGGCCGCAATGGCAAAGTGCCTGCACCCGTACCGCACGCCCTGAGCGCTGAAGAAATCAAAGACGTGGTGCAGCAATACCGCCAAGGCGCGGCCAACGCCATGCGGGCCGGCTTTGACGGCGTGGAAATCCACGGCGCCAACGGCTACCTGATCGACCAGTTCTTGCGCGACAGCACCAATTTGCGCACCGACGGCTATGGCGGATCGCCCGCAAACCGCATCCGCTTTGCGCTGGAAGTGGTCGACGCCGTGGCCGCTGAAATCGGCGCCGGCCGCACCGGCATCCGCCTGTCGCCCGTCTCGCCCGCCAACGACTCGGCTGAAAGCAAGCCCCAGGCCGTGTTTGGTCCGCTGGTCGAAGCGCTCAACCAACGAGGCATCGCCTTCATCCATTTTGTCGAAGGCTCTACCGGCGGCCCACGTGACCTGACGGGCTTTGACTTTGCATGGGCACGCCAAACCTTCCAAGGTGCCTACATTGCCAACAACGGCTACACCCGCGACATGGCCATCGAAGCCATTGACTCCGGCCGCGCCGACGCAGTGGCCTTTGGCCGCGCATACATCTCCAACCCCGACTTGGTGCAGCGCCTGAAAGCCAACGCTCCATTGGCCAAAGCGAACTCCAGCACCTTTTATGCGCCTGGGCCTGAGGGCTACACAGATTACCCAGTGATGTGAAGTGTCGCTTCGCGAATAAACGGCATGTCGGACCTGAAGGCGCCGACGGGGGCAAACTTTCCGAGCCGAAGGTGCCGGCCTGCGGGGGGCTAACCTGCGGGGGGGGCGGCATGTTGGGCA
>NZ_CALBEX010000029.1 GCF_937889215.1 uncultured Limnohabitans sp. | reverse complement strand
GGCGAGCATCATCGGTGCCTTCCTGTGCTTCTTGCTGGCCGCCCCAATTGCGCGCCTGACCTTCGTGCCGGTCAACCTGATCGCGCCGGCCATGATCATGTTGATCTGCTTTGCCGCCTTCCAGGCTCGCCGCGATCTGACCGACTTGCTGGTGTTGTTCGCCATTGGGATTTTGGGTATCTTCTTGCGCCGTTTTGGCTGGCCAAGACCTGCATTCTTGATCGGCTTTGTTCTCTCGGGCCAAGTTGAAGCCTATCTGTATCAGGCGTTGCAGTTTTATGGCTGGGGTTTCTTGCAGCGCCCGGGCGTGCTCATCATCGGTGCGCTGGCTGTGGGCTCCTTGCTGATGGCGGTTCGCACCCGTGTTTCGGAAGACGGCGCAGTTGAGAAAGGCTCGAATAACACGCCATTGGAACCCGGCGCCACAAGTGGCTTGACGCTGACCCATCGCAAGCCTCAACTGGTGTTTGCCGTGATCGTGTTGGCGATGTTCGCCTATGGCGTGATTAGCAGCATGCCCAACTCCTTCCTGGGCGCCGTGTTCCCACTCTCCACTGCCGCGCTCATGCTGGTGTTTGCAGGGGTCATTGTGTGGAAATTGATCGCTGGTGCGCCCGGCCACTCCACTCACTACGACCAGGAGGTGGCAGCACATGCTAAGGGTGAACACGATGGCAGCTCGGTTTGGTCATCGGTGCTGTGGTTTGCCTTCCTGTTTGCGATGACGGCATTGATCGGCTTCATCTTGGCCCTGGCGATTTTCATCACCAGCTACCTGGTTCGTCGCACATCGCTCGGCTGGCCCAAGAGCTTGCTCTACACCGGGCTGTGCATTGCCTTCATGACCACACTGGGCCACTTTCTGACGCTGGATTTTCCTGCTGGCTGGCTTCAACGCCTGGTGGAGTTGCCCTGGCCACTCAAATAGGCGCTGCGCTGTACCACTCAAACTCTTGAATTCAAAAGATTGATATGAATACCTCTGCAATAGATCTGACTGCCTGGGTCGGTCGCACGGAAACCGTGTCCGATGTAGCCACCGCCACACCTTACGCGGCTTTGTCGGCCACCTTTGACCGACTATCTGAGCGCCCGGCGTCGGGCACCGCATTGCCTGCGCTATGGCACTGGCTGTACTTTTTGCCAATCCATCGGCAGTCGGAAATCGGAAACGACGGACACGCCAAGCGGGGTGGATTCTTACCCCCAGTTCCATTGCCGCGGCGCATGTGGGCTGGTAGCCAGTTTCAGTTTCACCAGCCACTGCGCATTGGCGATGCCATGACGCGCACCTCAACCATCGAGAGCGTGGCCGAAAAGTCCGGTCGCACCGGGCCCCTGGTGTTCGTCAAGGTGCGCCACGAGGTTCGCGTGGGCGAGCAGACCGACGTGGCGCTGACCGAGTTCCACGACATCGTGTACCGCGAAGCGGCCCGGACTGACGACGTGGCACCGCAGCCCAAAGCCGCGCCCGCCAGCTCGACCTGGGAGAAGAAATGGGTGCCCGATGACGTGTTGCTGTTCCGGTATTCGGCGCTCACCTTCAACGGCCACCGCATTCACTACGACCGCAAGTACGTGACTGAGGCGGAGGGTTACCCCGGCCTGATCGTGCACGGCCCCATGGTGGCCACCTTGTTGCTCGACCTGTTGCGTCACCAGGTGCCTGATGCCGAATTGGCCAGCTACGAATTCCGAGCCGTGCGCCCCGTATTTGACATCAACCACTTTTACGTCTGCGGCGAACCACAGCCGGATGGCAAGACCGTTCGCCTCTGGGCCAAGGACCACGAGGGCTGGCTGACCATGGACGCGGTGGCCACGCTGCGCTGAACAACCAGGGGAGACCGATGAAAACCAACCAGGAGAGACCCATGAAGACCATCAAGACCGTACTTTTCTCATCGGCTATTGCCGCCATCGCCACCTTGACGGGCTGTGCTTCCGTGTCGCAGCAAGCCGGGCACGCGTCTTCGGCGCAAAGATCGTTTTTCTATGTTGGGGGCACCTACACGGGCGCTCCTGGCAAAGAACTGATGATGGGGCAAATGTATGTTGAGAAACTGCAGCCCAAAGAGGTGAAGCAGCCCTACCCACTGGTCTTGATCCACGGAGCGGCCCAAACAGCCACCAATTGGATGATGACGCCAGATGGGCGGATGGGGTGGGCCGACCACTACTTGAACCAAGGCTACGTGGTCTACATGGTTGACCAACCTGCGCGCGGACGATCGGCCTGGCACCCCGACATCAATGGCAAGTTGAGGATGTTCACCGCGCAGCAGCTTGAAACCTTGTTCACAGCCTCGGCCGAACTCGGCAAATGGCCCCAGGCGAAGTCGCACACCCAGTGGCCTGGCAGCGGTCGGCGTGGAGACCCCGTTTTTGACGCCTTCTACGCCACCCAAGTGGAGTCCCTGGCCAGTGATGGCGAAACACAAACGTTGGCGCAAAAAGCAGGTGCAGCCTTGCTTGACAAGATTGGCCCTGCGGTGCTATTGACCCATTCACAGTCGGGACTGTTGGGGTGGGTGATCGCAGAGGCTCGCCCCCAACTGGTGAAGGCCATCGTGGCGATTGAGCCTTCGGGCCCGCCGTTTCACAACAACAATGCGAACAAATCCAAAGCACGGGCCTGGGGCATCACGGACATCCCGGTGACATACGACCCGCCCGTCACCGATCCCGCCCAAATCCAGACCGCTGCTCAGCCCACACCCGATGGGGATGGATTGATCGCTTGCACTTTGCAGGCCGAACCGGCAAGAAAGCTCGTCAACTTTCAAAAGATTCCAGTGCTGGTGACCGTTTCCGAAAGCTCGTACCACGCGCCCTATGACCACTGTACGGCCAAGTACCTACGTCAAGCCGGTGCACCAGTGGAGTTCATTCGTTTGCAGGAGCGTGGAATTCGTGGCAACGGCCACATGGTCATGCTCGAAAAGAACAACATTCAAGTCGCGGATTTCCTGCACGGATGGATCAGCACCCACGTGAAGCGTTGATCAAAACTTTGCCAAGGACTTTTCGCCATGCAACCACTCAAAGGCATCACTGTCGTCACCCTGGAACACGCGATTGCCGCGCCGTTTGCCACCCGCCAGCTCGCAGATCTGGGCGCACGCGTCATAAAGATCGAGCGCCCAGGTGTGGGTGACTTTGCGCGCGGCTACGACACGCGCGTGCGCGGCATTGCCTCGCATTTCGTCTGGACCAATCGCAGCAAGGAAAGCCTGACACTGGATGTCAAACACCCAGAAGCCCAAAAAATACTCAAACGCCTCATTGAGGAAGAAGCTGACGTGGTGGTACAAAATCTGGCACCCGGTGCCGCCGCCCGCCTGGGCCTCTCGTATGAGG
>NZ_CALBEX010000028.1 GCF_937889215.1 uncultured Limnohabitans sp. | reverse complement strand
CAACCAACCCGCGCCGACCTTACTGGTCGGCGTTGACTTTGGGCTGCCCCATTTTGATGCCGACCTGCAGGAGTTGGGTCTGCTTGCGGAATCGGGCGGCCTCAAACCCGTTGCTCGACTGACTTGCAAGCGCAAGGCACCAGACCCTGCGCTCTTTGTGGGCAGCGGCAAAGCCGACGAAATCAAAGCGCTGGCCCTCATGCACGGTGCCGTGGAGGTGGTGTTTGACCAATCGCTGAGCCCTGCACAGCAGCGTAATCTGGAGCGCCACATTGGCTTGCCGGTGAACGATCGGACCTTGTTGATTTTGGAAATTTTTGGCCAGCGTGCACGCAGCCATGAAGGCAAACTGCAAGTCGATTTGGCGCGTCAGCAATACCTGAGCACGCGTTTGGTGCGGCGTTGGTCGCACTTGGAGCGCCAAAGCGGCGGCATCGGCATGCGCGGTGGCCCGGGTGAGACCCAAATTGAGCTGGACCGCCGCATGATCAACGATTCGATCAAGCGCATCAAAGAGCGATTGGTCAAAGTTAAAAAGCAGCGCAGCACGCAGCGTCGCCAGCGCGATCGGCGTGACACTTTCAACATCTCATTGGTGGGCTACACCAACGCCGGCAAGTCAACCTTGTTCAATGCCTTGGTCAAGGCCCGCGCTTATGCGGCTGACCAACTGTTTGCCACACTGGACACCACCACGCGCCAGCTGTACTTAGGGGAGGCCGGCCGTTCGGTGTCTTTGTCGGACACGGTGGGCTTCATCCGCGACCTGCCACACGGTTTGGTGGAGGCCTTTCAAGCCACTTTACAAGAGGCCACAGACGCCGATTTGCTGCTGCATGTGGTGGACGCTGCCAACCCGGACTTTCCGGAACAAATGGCCGAGGTGCAAAAAGTGCTGGCCGAGATCGGGGCCGATCAGGTGCCGCAGTTGTTGGTGTTCAACAAGTTGGACGCCCTGGCCGCGGAGCGCTATCCCTTGCAAATGCAAGATGTGTACGAGCTCGATGGTGCGCCTGTACCCCGGATTTTCCTGAGCGCGCAAAGTGGCGAAGGCTTGGCCTTGTTGCGCTCGGCCTTGTCAGACCGGGTCAAGCTCGCCTTGCCTGCATCTGTTCCATCGCCGAATGATCCCCGTGACTTGAACCGGGAATATCCCGATGCGTTCAATTGATGGGCCTGTAAATTAGGCACAATGTTGTTTTGCCATCCTGACAAAGACAAAGAACCATGAATTTTCACCTGCCAGCCCTGAGATGGTCCTTGCTTCCGGCCAAGATTCGAGGCATGTTCAATCTCAATGACCCACGTTGGGGTCGTGATGATGACAAATCTTCCAATGACGCTGGCAGCAAGCCTGAAGGTGAAGTACCGCCCAGCGCCAACCCGAGGCCCGATTCGTGGCAGCAGCAACCTGGCCGTGGACAGCAACAACAGCAAAATGGCCCGCCCGATTTGGACGAGTTGTGGCGTGACTTCAACCGCAAGCTCGGTCAGATTTTTGGCGGCAAAGGGGGCCCAAAGCGGCCTCAAGGCCCGGGTGGCTCTGGTGGCGGTTCGGGCGGTCCCGAGATTCCTGCTTTCATCAAGAACCTGGGCATCGGGGTCATCCTGGGTGCGGCTTTTTTGGTGTGGCTGGCCACAGGCTTCTTCATTGTCCAAGAAGGTCAGCAAGCTGTGATCACCCAGTTTGGCAAATACCATTCGACGGTGAATGCCGGTTTCAATTGGCGCTTGCCTTACCCAGTGCAACGCCACGAATTGGTGTTTGTGACCCAGATCCGCTCGGTGGACATTGGCCGTGACAACATTGTCAAAGCCACAGGCCTGCGCGAGTCGGCCATGCTGACCGAAGACGAAAACATCGTCGAAATCAAATTTGCTGTCCAGTACCGCCTGAACGATGCACGGGCTTACCTGTTTGAAAGCCGTGACCCCACCCAAGCGGTGGTGCAGGCGGCCGAGACCGCTGTGCGTGAGGTGGTCGGCAAAATGAAGATGGATTCGGCTTTGGCCGAAGAGCGCGACCAGATCGCCCCTCGCGTGCGCGAAAAAATGCAAACCATCCTGGACCGCTACAAAGTGGGCATCGAGGTGGTGGGCATCAACTTGCAACAAGGTGGCGTGCGTCCCCCTGAGCAAGTTCAGGCGGCATTCGACGATGTCTTGAAAGCCGGCCAGGAACGTGAACGTGCCAAGAACGAAGCACAAGCCTATGCCAACGATGTGGTGCCCCGCGCTGTGGGTACGGCTTCACGGCTGAAAGAAGAGGCCGATGCTTACCGTGAGCGCATCGTGGCGCAAGCCGAAGGTGATGCACAGCGTTTTCGGACCATCTTGCCCGAGTACCAGAAGTCGCCCCAAGTCATGCGTGACCGCATGTACACAGACACCATGCAGCAGATTTACGGCAATGTGACCAAGGTGTTGGTGGACAGCAAGTCCGGTTCCAACTTGTTGTACTTGCCACTCGACAAAATCATGCAACAAGTGACACAGGTGGCGCCTCCTGCCATGGATGTCTCTTCGCCAACGTCGGGCAGCAACACGGCCAACGGCTCGGTCGACACACGGTCCCGGGATCTCGAACGTTCGCGCAGCCGCGATCCACGCTAAGGAATAAAAAAATGAATCGCATCGGATTGTTGTTTTCCAGTTTGCTGGTGGTCTTTGCACTGCTCAGCTCTACTTTGTTCGTGGTGGATCAGCGTCAGTTTGGCGTGGTCTATGCCTTGGGTCAGATCAAGGAAGTGATCACCGAACCTGGCTTGCACTTCAAGCTGCCTCCGCCGTTGCAAAACGTCAATTACATCGACAAGCGCCTGCTCACGC
>NZ_CALBEX010000027.1 GCF_937889215.1 uncultured Limnohabitans sp. | reverse complement strand
GGCCCAACAACGAACAGAGGGCTATGGCAGACCAGATGACTACCTGTTCTTGCCCAGCTTAAAGGAGCGAAGATATTTGTTGGTGGTCTATGGCTGGCAGTTCATGTACCTGCAGAGTTTGGCTGGGATTGAGGGCAATGCGGCCAACGGTCAAACCCGAACCATCTACAGCCTGCGGCACACGGCCATGACATTCAGATTGCTTTATGGCGGCAAGATCGACTTGCTGACACTGGCCCGCAATGCCCGTACAAGCGTGGAAATGATTGAGCGTTTCTACGCCAGCAACTTGAACGCAGAGATGAACATCGATTTGCTGCAGGGCAAGCGGACATGATTACGAATAAGTAGTGTGCAGAAGGTAGTCTGCAGCGTATCAAATCGCCGCAGCAAGCGGTCAATTTCAGGGCCACTGGCGAGACGCCTTAGGTGCTTAGATTCAAGCGGCTGTAGGGCTTGCTTAAACCGGTTATTTGCGCGAGTAAAAAATTGGGCTGCAGTTTTCAAGCGGTCTGGAGATCTTGGCCCCTGGTGGATTTACAACCACCCACCAAAGTGCAACAAGATCGCCAAAAGTGGTTGACAACATAAAGATCAGGGTAATGTTTCTGTTTCTGTTTCTAGGTCAAAGCGTCGCAGTACACCTGCACGGGTTTTGTTCTTGGCAATTTGACGAATGTGGATTTCTGCCTCGGTGGTAGTGCCCCAGTCTCGACCAGAAAAGAATCGTTCAATGTCCGCATCGCCAGTCAATGTCTGACCTGTTTTTGAATAAATGTAGTTTGTCAATGTGCTGTAGGTTTCCCGTACATCAATAATGTGATGATCCAATTGCATCGCGCAGTTTATGTAACTTGACAACTGTTTGATCTTTTTTGCCTGATCCGCAGAGTCAACCCAATAAACCTTAATCAGGTCATGCGTTTGGGCTATTAAAAAAAGTTCACTCACGGCGGTTCCACAAAAAACGACACACTGCATTTGATAATCACTTTTCTTCATCGTGTAGCGATGTAGTTTTTCAAGTAATTCAATACGCTCGTTCAAGACTTTGGATGGTTTACTGACACCGCGCACATAGATGGCAGTGCGGCCTCCAAACCAAGCCTGAACCGTTGGCAGTGGCGGCAGCTTGGCCGTTTGATTTAAAAAAATGTAGCTTTGTGGGTATTTCACGATCAGCTCCGGATATTTGAAATTTTGATCACATTGGACTGGCCAGCTTTGCGCGCTTGGTTGGCGCTCATGACTACATCACTAAAGATCGAGCGTGCAGACCCTCGGCCAGCTTGAACCACTTGGTCCAGCGTGGCGTCTGGTGGCGCAACCAAACCTGACTGTGTGTAGATGCGGCGAAGAATAGGACGCCAGTGCTGCGCAGGTGGCACATTCATGTCAATCAATACGCTTCGGTTTTGAACGCCCGCATCAACTTCATTTAAGTGGTTGGTGGTCATGATGAACACCACATTGGTTCGATTCATCAGGGCTTTGAAAGATGCCTTGGCTGCATCGGTCAGCAAATCCACTTCATCCAACACAACATAGTGCAGACCACTGGCATTCCATGACACAAAGCTGGTGGCGTTTTGAATGCTGTTGATCAAGCCCACGCCGTTTTGAC
>NZ_CALBEX010000026.1 GCF_937889215.1 uncultured Limnohabitans sp. | reverse complement strand
GCTTGCTCGGCGTTTTTGGCGGTGGAGTGAATCATGCTGGACACATCTTCCAAAGAGGCGCTGGTTTCTTCGATGGCGGCGGCCTGCTCACTGGCACCTTGGGCCAGTTTTTGGCTGGCCTCGGTGAGTTGGCTGGAGGCCATGCGGCTTTGTTCCGGCCCTCATAGATCTCTCGGGCCATCTGCATCAAGGGCTTGAGGGAGACTTTGTATGCCATGAACAAAATGATCAGAATCAGCAACAGCAAGCCCGAAGAAAACAGGGTCACGCTCAAAATGACCTGGTTCTTGACGGATTCGGCTTGTTGCTCGTTTTTCTCAATGTTTGCGCGAATTTTGGCCAACATGGCCTCAATGGCCTCGCGATGGACGACAAAGGATTCGGACATCAAATCGAATGTGGCTACGATCTTGGCCGCATCACCCCGGCTGAGGGCGGGAAAAAATTGGGGTATTGAGCAAGCTCAAGTAGCGCTGCACGTGTTTGTCTGATGTCTCCAGGTCTTTGAGCAGTTCAGGTGCGGTCAGTGGGCTGCTGATGTAGCGGTCGTAGGCGAGCTTGTACTCCTGTTCAATCCGTGGTGTCTCTGCGATCAGTCGTTTGACGTCTTTGTTTTCGGTGAGGGTGGTCGAGTCCGGGTTTTTGTAGACTTGCACCATGGTTTGCACCACCATGTATTCGGCTTCGATCAAATAAACGTCCGGCGGCATGATCGAGGCCAAAATTTCGTTTTTATGCGCAATGTTTTGGTAAAGGTCTCCGCCGATCTTGATGGGTGCGGTGAAAAAGAAGCTGGCCGCTGGAATGCCCACCAAGCTGGCCAAAAACAGGATGACAAAGCCTGTGAGTAATTTTTTGAGGTTCAACATGTGGTGGCTCCCGGTGATGTGCAGTGATGAGTGGTTTAAACGGTTGGGGCAGGGGCGAGGGTTGGCAAAACCCACGGACCCACAAAGTTGAGCAAACGATTCAAGTCCAGCAGGGTTTTCACCGTGTCTTTGCTTTTGGCCATGCCGGTGATGAATCGGTTGTCGATGTCGCTGCCAAAATCGGGCGGCAACTCCAGGTCCAGTGGGTGAAAGTGCGAGACTTCTTCGACGCTGTCCACCACCATGCCCATCAGCTGTGCTTGGCCTTCTGAAGTGTCAAATTGCACGACGACCACGCAGGCCCGTTCTGTGTTAACTGCTTTGGGTAAGCCAAGCCGTTCTCTCAGATCGATCACGGGCACTATTTTTCCGCGCAAATTGATCACGCCTTGAATGAAGGCGGGCATGCGGGGCACAGGCGTGATGGGGCACAGGCGCATGATTTCTCGCACTTTGAGCACGGGCACGCTGTAATACTCGTTGTGCAAGGCAAAGGTGAGGTATTTGCCCGGATCGGGCAAATGGGGGGAGGTCAGTTGGATCATGGTTTGCGCTTGTCTTTTGGGGGTTGCGATGCTGGTTAAACCGCTGCGGCGGCCATGGAGGGCATTTGGCCCATGGCGACCGGATCGATGATCAGCGCCACACGGCCATCGCCGAGGATGGCAGCACCGGACATGCCTTGGTGGTCCTTGAAGGTGTTGCCCAGTGACTTGATGACGACTTCGTGTTTGCCGATCAGACGGTCCACCAAGAGCGCACTTTGCCGGTTGCCCAAATCGACCACGACGACAATGCCGTCGCAGGGGTTGTGGGCCTGGCATGGCACCCCCAATTTGTCGGACAGGCGGATCAAGGGGATCAGCTTGCCGCGCACGCGGATGACTTCTTCGCTGCCTTGCACGGTGAAGACCATGTCCGGTTGTGGCCGCAGCGATTCGCGAATGGTCAGCGTGGGCACTAGGAAACGTTCGGTGCCGACCCCCACCAACATGGCGTCGATGATGGCCAGGGTGAGCGGCAAAAAGATGTTGAACGTGGTGCCTTGGCCTGGCACCGAATCGATGTCCACCCGTCCCCGTAGCTTGTTGATGCTGCCACGCACGACGTCCATGCCTACGCCTCGCCCCGAAATTTTGGTCACGTTGTCGGCGGTAGAAAATCCAGGTAAAAAAATCAGGTTGTAGATGTCTTTTTCGCTGGGCTTGCTGTCCGACGGGATGAGGCCGCGTTGATGTGCTGTGTGAAGGATTTTGGCGGCGTCCAGACCTTTGCCATCGTCTCGGATGCAGATCAAGATACCGCCGCCTTGGTGTGATGCTTGCAGGTGGATGTTGCCTTGGGCCGTTTTGCCAAGTGCCATGCGTTGGGTTGGCGTTTCGATGCCGTGGTCGACGGCATTGCGCATCATGTGGAGCAGGGGGTCGGCCAGGTCTTCGACGATTTTGCGGTCCAACTCGGTGTCTTCGCCGCTCAGGTGCAGTTGGATGCTTTTGTTTTGAGCGGTGGACAGGTCGCGCACCAGTCGCTCCATTTTTTGCATGACAGAGCGCAGCGGCACCATGCGCAGCGACATGGCGTTGTGCTGCAATTCGGTGGTGATGCGTGTGAGCTGGCGCAAATCGCGTTCGAGTTCCCTGTCTTTGGATGCTTGCACCGAAGGGTGCTGCACCACCATGGATTGCGCGATCACCAGTTCACCCATCAGTTCCACCAGCGCATCGAGTTTGCCGGTGTCGAGCTTGACAAAAGCGGCCAGGGAATCGGGACGCCGTTTGCTTTTGCTGGGCAGGGGGGCGGCCTGTTCTGTGTCCTTGGCCTCGTGCTGGGATGGGGGCGGGGCGCTGGGTGAGGGGAGGGGGTCGGGTGCATGGGCGGTGCCGACGGGCGGCAACTGTGGGTTTTTCGGCGTTTGTGGTGCTTGCGGATCGCCATGGAGGCAAGCTGGTGCTCGGACCAACAAGGCGGCCGTGGGCACCACAATGGCTTGACCACGGCCTTCTCCTTTGATCTGCCGATCAATGGCATTGACGTAATGCTGTAGCGCGTCACCACCGGCCAAAATGATGTCGATGACTTCGCGGTTGATGCGCAATTTGTCTTGTCGCGCAGCGTCCAGCAAGGACTCCAACTCGTGCGCCAGGCGCTGGATGGGCTCTATGCCCATAAAACCTGCGCCGCCTTTGAAGGTGTGAAACGCCCTGAAGACTTGGTTCAAGGTGTCTTTGCGCTGGGGATTTTCTTCAAGCGCTAAAACACCTTGCTCGATCTGTTGAAGGAGATCACGCCCCTCGTTGCAAAACTCGTTGAGGAAATCCAAGTCGTCATTCGCTCCCAGTGTGAAACTGGCCTCCTCAGACAGCGGTGTGGACAGCATGAC
>NZ_CALBEX010000025.1 GCF_937889215.1 uncultured Limnohabitans sp. | reverse complement strand
CATGTTGGGTTGGGTGGTGTCAATTTCGGCCAACAACTCACCCACGTTCTTTTCGCCATTGCACAGGGCACTGATGATGCGCAATCGCATGGGGGCCGACATGACCCGAAAAACCTCGGCGGCTTTTTCAAAAACCTCTTCGGATTCGGTCAGGGCACTGTCTTGTGCGGGCTGGTTTTTGGCCATGTTGTCTTTTCCAATGGTGGTCGAATACCGCACGCTGGTCCGCCAAAAGGCATCAAAAGCAAGGACAAAGGCGCGGATATTGCATTAATTGATCATTGTGGCCAATTTTCGTCCAGATTCAAACCATTGATTTGTTGTTTGCTTATGCACAGAAAAAGATAAGCCACCGCCCAGATGGGGTGGCCAACACCTATTGCACCTTGCCATGAGCGGGAAATTTGAGTGTTCTGACCCATCGCAGAAAGCGACAGCACCCTCGGCCCGGGCGGGCCGGAGGCTGACTCAAGCGTAGCGGTTGGCCATCGCGTCCAACGTCAGGGGCTTGATCTGGCTGCCTCGACCGGCGCACCCGAAAGCTTCAAACCGGGCTTTGACAATACCGGCGGCGGCTTTTTTGGCGGCGGTCAAAGCTTTGCGTGGGTCAAATTCAGAAGGCTGCTGGGCCATCAGTTGGCGCATGGCACCGGTCATGGCCAAGCGGATGTCGGTGTCGATGTTGACCTTGCGCACACCGCTTTGGATACCGCGCACGATCTCTTCGACCGGTACACCATAGGTTTCCTTGATGTCGCCGCCGTATTGGCGAATGATCTGCAACCACTCTTGGGGCACGCTGGAGCTGCCGTGCATCACCAAGTGCGTGTTGGGAATCGCCGCATGGATTTGGGCGATGCGCTCAATGGCCAAAATGTCGCCTGTGGGCGGACGTGTGAACTTGTAAGCACCATGGCTGGTGCCAATGGCGATGGCCAAGGCGTCCACACCGGTTTGTGCCACAAAGTCCTTGGCCTGCAGCGGATCGGTCAGCATCTGCTCATGGCTGAGTTTGCCCTCGGCACCAACACCGTCTTCTTCGCCCGCTTCGCCAGTCTCCAGCGAGCCCAGGCAACCCAATTCGCCCTCAACAGACACGCCCACGGCATGGGCCATCTCGCAGACTTTTTGCGTCACGTCCACGTTGTACCCGTAGCTGGCCGGTGTCTTGGCGTCGGCCATGAGCGAGCCGTCCATCATCACGCTCGAAAAGCCCGAGCGAATGGACTGCTGGCACTGCGCGGGTGTGG
>NZ_CALBEX010000024.1 GCF_937889215.1 uncultured Limnohabitans sp. | reverse complement strand
TTGCTGGCCCGCACTGGAGATGTAGATGTGGATCACCTCGGTGCCGCCAATGCCGTCGGTCATCTCGATGCCCGTGGCCTGCTTCCACAACTGGCGGGTGGCGTCGGGCAAGGCCTCGCCTGCAGACACCGGGTGCTGGAGGCTGCTCAGGTCGTGCTGCCCGGCCATCGTCGCCATTTGGCGGTACATGGTGGGCGCGGTGTAGCACTGCGTGGCTCGGTATTGGGTGATGGTCTGCAGCAGGGTTTCGGGCGTGTGCTTTTCAAGCAGCACGGTGCTGGCGCCATGGCGCAGCGCAAACGCCAGCATGCCGCCCAGGCCAAAGGTGAAGGCAATCGGCGGCGTGCCGCAGACCACGTCGTCTTCGGTCATTTGCAAGATGTGACGCGGGAACAGGTCGCACATGGCCAGCACATCACGGTGGAAGTGCAGCGTGCCCTTGGGCTGGCCGGTGGTGCCGCTGGTGAACGCGATCAGGCACACATCGTCGCGGCTGGTGGGGTGCGCTTCAAAGTGCCCGCTGTGGCGCAGCATGCGCTGCTCCAGACCTTGTGCAGCGCTGCTGCGAAATTCAAGCACCTGCTGCAGGCGTGGTGCGTGGTGGGTGTGGCCCTCCGTCATGCAATGGCGCAGCTCGTCGGCCAACACGCTGTCGCACAGTGCGGCGCTGACCTGGGCCTTGTCGATGATGGTGGCCAGCTCGCCCGCCCGCAGCAGCGGCATGGTGGGCACTGCCACTAACCCGGCTTTGAAGCTGGCCAGCAAACACGCCGCCATCATGGGGCTGTTGCCCCCTCGCAGCAGCACCCGGTTGCCGGGCAGCAAACCCATGTCGTGCGTAAGTACCTGCGCGATGCGGTTGACCTGGTCCTGCAGTTGGGCATAGGTCCAGCTGAAGGGGCCGCTGCGTTGGTCGATGTCGTGCAAGCCATGCACCGCCACCCGTTGCCCAAGGCCCTCGGCCACATGCCGGTCCACCAGTTCTGCGGCGCAGTTGAGCGTGTCTGGGTACTGAAGTTCTGGACGGTCAGCGATGAACACCGGCCATTGCTCGGGTGGCGGCAAATGCTCGCGTGTGAATGTGTCCACATGCATGCTTGGTAAAAGGGTGTTCCAGTCGTTCATCTCGTCTCCGTTTTGTTGTTTTACTGGGGAGTGCTTGCGCACCACGCTGTCGAGGGGCCCCCGGGGCCCCTCGGCAGCTCACCCATTCGTTGGCGCTTGGCGTTACCCCTTCAACACATCCTTGCCAATGATCAACTGCTGCACTTCCGTTGCCCCCTCGTAAATGCGCAGCGCCCGGATCTCGCGGTACAGCGACTCCACCATCACGCCTTTTTTGACGCCCATGCCCCCGTGCATCTGCACCGCCATGTCGATGATTTGTTGTGCGTTTTCGGTCGCGCTCATCTTGGCCATGGCCGCTTCGCGCGTGATGCGTGCGCCCTGGTCGCGCAGCCAAGCGGCGCGGTAGGTCAAGAGCGTGGCCGCGTCCAGCATGGTGGCCATCTGCGCGCTCTTGGTCTGGGTGATCTGAAAGTTGCCCAAGCTTTGGCCGAACATCTTGCGCGAACGCGCCCAAGCGATGGACTCGTGCAACGCCCGTCGCCCAAAGCCCAAAGCAGCAGCCGCCACCGAAGTGCGAAACACATCGAGCGTGGCCATGGCGACCTTGAAACCTTGGCCCGCTTCGCCAATGCGTTGGTTGGCAGCGACATTGCAATGGTCAAACTTGAGCGTGGCCAGCGGGTGCGGCGCGATGACGTCGATGCGTTCTTCAATGGACAAGCCAGGCGTGTTGGCGTCCACAATGAAGGCCGTGATGCCACGCGCCCCTGGCGCTTCGCCCGTGCGGGCGAACACCACATAAAAGTCGGCAATGCCGCCGTTGCTGATCCAGGTCTTGCGGCCGTTCAGCACATAGCCGTCATCCGTGGCGGTGGCGCTGCACTGCATGGCCGCGACGTCAGAGCCCGCATCGGGTTCGCTGAGCGCAAAGGCTGACAAGGCCTGGCCCGATGCCACACGCGGCAGGTAGCGCTGTTTTTGATCGGCTGTGCCCATGAGGCTGATGGCACCTGTGCCCAAGCCCTGCATCGCAAACGCGAAGTCGGACAAGCCGTTGTGAAACGCCAGTGTCTCGCGCAGCAGGCACAGCTGGCGCGTGTCGATCACGTCGGACGCAGCGCCGTAGGCCGTGCCCGACACCGCGTGTTGGAGCCAGCCGCCGCTGCCCAGCAGGCGGACCAGACGGATGCATTCGGCGTCCACCGCATCGCGGCTTTCGTTGTGGTGCGCATGACCATGAGGAGGGGCCAAGTGTTCGTGGCACCAGGCATCGAGCCGCACCTTGAAGCTGCGGTGGCTGTCGTCAAAGAAAGGCCAGTCGAGTTCTGGCGGGTGAGTGGCTTGGTGTTCGGACATGGCTCAGTCCCCTTCAAACACGGGCGTTTGCTTGGCCACAAAGGCGTGGTAAGCCCGGTGGAAGTCGTTGGTGGCCATGCAGATGGCTTGCGCTTGGGCTTCGGCCTCGATGGCTTCGTCCACGCCCATGTTCCACTCTTGCTGCAGCATTTTTTTGGTCATGCCGTTGGCAAAGGTGGGGCCGTTGGCCAGTTGCGCGGCCAAGGTCTGGGCGTCGGCCAACACGCTGTCGGCCTCGCACACCCGGTTGTAAAAGCCCCAGCGCTCAGCCTCCAGCGCGCCCAAGCCGCGCCCGGTGAACAGCAGCTCACTCGCACGGCCCTGGCCAATGATGCGCGGCAATAACGCGCAAGCGCCCATGTCGCAACCGGCCAGGCCGACCTTGTTGAACAGGAAATAGGTCTTGCTGCGCTCGGTGCCCAGGCGCATGTCCGAGGCCATGGCCAAAATCGCTCCGGCCCCGGCGCACACGCCGTCAATCGCAGCAATGATGGGTTGTGGGCAAGCGCGCATGGCCTTGACCAAGTCGCCCGTCATGCGGGTGAAGGCCAGCAGACCCGGCATGTCGAGCTTTGTGAGCGGGCCGATGATCTCGTGCACATCCCCACCTGAGCAGAAGTTGCCCCCGGCGCCGGTGATGACCACGGCATGCACGTCGGGCGCGTAGGGCAGGGCGCGGAAGAAGTCGCGCAACTCGGCATACGAGTCGAACGACAGCGGGTTCTTGCGCTCGGGGCGGTTCAGGCTGACGGTGGCCACACCGCCCGTCACGCTCAGCAAAAAGTGCTCAGGCTGGTAGTCGGCCATGGCGGTGTTGTGGCGCGGCAGCTGGTGCGGCTGGCCGGGCAGGTAACGTTGACTCATGGTGTCTCCTGGGGGTGCGGTGTCTGATGAATTGCCAACTGGGGCTTGGCTGTATTTGAGGGTGCCCAGCAGCTGGTGCAGTTGTTCTTGCTGCCCTGGGTTCAGCGGTGCCAGCAGCTCGACCACCCAGGTTTCGTGGGCGCTGGCCATGGCGGCAAAAGCGACGCGCCCGGCTGGGGTCAGGTGCACCGCAAAAGCGCGGCGGTCGCCGGGTTGGGGCTGGCGCTGCACCAGCTGTTCGCGTTCAAGTTGGTCCACGATGGTGGTGACGTTGCCGCCCGTGACCATCATGCGGCGCGACAGCTCGCCCATGGACAGGCCCTGGGGTTCGCGCTCCAGCTGGGCCATCAGGTCAAAGCGAGGCAGCGTGATGCCAAATTGCTCGCGCAGCCGCTGGCGGATGGTGTCTTCGATGCCGGTGGTGGCCGACAGCAGCCGCAGCCACAGGCGCAGCGAGGCGTGGTGGCCCGAGTGCGCCCGCACCTCCATGTCGGTGTGGTCGCGGGCGCTCATCGGGCGTGCTCCCCGCCATCGATGGCAATGGCTTGGCCGTTGATGGCCCCGCTGCCTTCGGCGCACAGCCACAACACGCTTTGCGCCACTTCACCCGGCTGCACCAAGCGCTGTTGGGGGTTGCTTTGCGCCAGCACAGTGCGCGCTTGCGCCTCGCTCTGGCCGGTTTTGGCCACGATGTTGCGCACCGCGCTGGCCACGATCTCGGTCTCGGTGTAGCCGGGGCACAGGGCCATGACCCGCACCCCGTGCGCGGCGGCGCTGAC
>NZ_CALBEX010000023.1 GCF_937889215.1 uncultured Limnohabitans sp. | reverse complement strand
ATCCGCCCCTGCAGACCACTCAGCCCCGGGTGTAGGTCAGCATCCGCCCCTTGTACGCCTCGTGGCCGTCATGTGCGGGCAAGTCCAGCACCTGCTCGTGCAAGGCAAAACCCGCTCGCGCCATGTGCTTGTGAAAAGCCGCACGGTTGCCTCGGTTGGGGTCCACCACCCAGATTTCAGAGCGGGCGGCCGCATGGGCATCGATGAAGCTGGCCAGCGCGCCTTCGTCATCGCGCTCGTACAAAATGTCGCTGCCCACAATCAGGTCAAACAGCCCGATCACCGCCGCATCTTGCGCCTGCGTGAGCACCGGTAAACCGTCTTCACGCAAAGCCGCACGGCCCCATAAACCATGGCGGTAGGTGATCAGCGGCAGGCCATTCAGGCGAGTGTTTTCGTCCAAAAAAGCGTGTGCCAAAGGGTGGCAGTCACTGGCCGTGACCGTGGCCCCGCGCCGGTGCGCTACCAAACTGGCCAGACCCAGGCCACAGCCAATTTCCAAAATGCGCTCCCTCGACACGGGGCGCAGCGCCATGCGCTCGGCCATGCGCTGCCCTGAAGGCCAGAGCAAGCCGAACAATGGCCAAGTGGCCGAAGAAATGCCCAAATTCAGGGCCTCGTCGAGCGGGTCATGGAACTGGTTTTTGTCGAGCAGGGAGCGGATGAACAAGTCGTCCACGCCCACAACCGCAATGCTTTCCTGTTTGGTCAGGTAGCCGGGTGAAGAAGTGTGCAAAAAAGCAATCGTTGCAGCGCAAGTGCAAAAGACCAAAAGGCGCTGGCTGGGCTGAACTGTACACCTTCACCCACAAGGAAACTGGCCGCGTTTTGAAAGGTAAAACCTGACGTAGGGGGGGCGCAGAGTTGGCTCAGCGCATCGATTGTGTGCAGCAACGAACCGACAGAACTGGTTGTCCCCGGCATCCTCCAAAGCCTGTCTCTTTGATGCAAGGGACCCCAACGAAGGAATGCACATGCTCAAAAAAATATGGTCGCCTTGCTTGTTGTTGCTGGTGGCACAAACGGGCTGGGCCCAGACCTTGCCCAGCGCAGGTGGGCAGTTGCAGCAAGTGCCCACCGTCCCCAGCACCGCCAGTCCCTTGGCACCTGTCACGGTCAAACCCTTGCCCGTGATGCCCGAGACGCCTGCCGGAGCCACGGTGTTTCAAGTCGAGCGTTTGCAGCTGCGCGGGTCCAGCGTTTACACCGATGCAGTCCTCTGGCAAGTGGCGGGTTTTGAACCCGGTCATGCACAAAGTTTGCAGACGCTTCAAGCCATGGCGCAGCGCATTTCGCAGCACTATCGGCAAAACGGCTACCTTGTGGCCCGTGCCTACCTGCCCGCTCAAGAAATCCGGGACGGCGTGGTCACCATGGCCGTGCTGGAAGGGCAATACGGCCAAGTGACACTGAACAACAGCAGCCGCCTGGACAGCCAAGTGCCGCTGGATGTGCTGGCAGGTCTGAATGAAGGCGACGTGATCGCACTGGCGCCGCTGGAAGAGCGCTTGCTTTTGCTGTCGGATGTGCCGGGCGTGCAAGTGCGATCCACCCTGGTGCCCGGCGCCACTTTGGGTTTGTCGGATTTGGTGGTTCACGTCAAGCCCGAAGACCGCATCAGCGGCAGCGTAGACGCCGACAATGCGGGCAACCGATATACCGGCGAAAACCGCGTGGGTGCCACGGTGAACTGGAGCAACCCAGGCGGCAGGGGTGACTTGGCCAGCTTGCGTTTGCTCACCTCGGGGACGGGTTTGCGCTATGGGCGAGTGTCTTACCAAACCCCATGGGGCCGGGGCCGGGCAGGCATGGCCTACAGCGACCTGGCTTACCGCCTTGGTCACGAATTTGAAAGCCTGCAAGCGCATGGGCATGCGCGAATTGCCACCTTGTTTGGCAGTTACCCCTTGTTGCGTTCACGACAGAGCAATCTGCACCTGGGATGGACCCTGGAGGCCAAGAGGTTTCAAGACCGCCTGGATGCCGAGCCCTCGGTGACCGACAAGCGAGCGCAGGTGGCCGTGCTCAGTCTTTATGGAGACCGGCGAGACCGCTGGGGCGGCGGTGGTTTGAACACCTATTCGCTGGCTTGGTCTGCAGGCGCCATCGACATTCGCACACCCGCAGCGCGGCTGCGCGACGCCGAGACCGCCCGCAGCGACGGGCATTACAACAAGCTGGCGTTTGCTGTGTCGCGGGTGCAGGCTGTCCGTGAAGGCTTGACGGTGTATGCCGCCTTGAGTGGGCAGATGGCTTCGAAAAATCTGGACATCTCGGAAAAGATGGAACTGGGCGGCATGTATGGCGTGCGGGCCTACCCGGAAGGCGAGGCCTATGCCGACGAAGGTGTCCTCCTGACGCTGGAGGCGCGTCAGCAAGTGCCCTTGCCGGCCGGTGCGACAGGTCAGGTGCATCTGGCCGCGTTCATCGACGCTGGCACGGTCAAGCCCAACCACAAACCGTGGTTGGGCGCAGAGCCGCGTCGCCACTTGAGTGGTGCCGGACTGGGCGTGTACTGGACGCGGGCGCAAGACTTTTCGGTCAAGGCGTTTTATGCCCGCAAGCTCGGCAGCGAAGAGGCACTCTCCGCCCCGGACAAAGGTGGCCGCGTGTGGGTCCAGGCTGTCAAGTATTTCTGATACGGGGCCAACGCGACGCCGCCCGAACCCCATTTGCACATTGCGTGCCCAACTGATACCAAGGACTTTGTCATGAACCGAATTTACCGATCTATCTGGAGCCCTAGCGCCGGCACTTGCGTGGCTACTTCTGAATACGCATGTGCGAAAGGCCGATCTGCATCATCGCCAACGGCATCCAAGTCAACGCGCGATACAGCGCTTGGGGCAAGCGCCATGGGCTTGGGGCACTGTCGGCAGTTGTCGCTGGCCTTGATGCTGGCCTGGGGTGGCCTGGCGATGGCCACGCCCACCGGTGGGGTGGTCAGTGCTGGCAGTGCCAGCATTACCCAAGCACCTGGGCAGATGACCATCACGCAATCCACCCCGAATGTGGCGATCAACTGGCAAAGCTTTGGCATTGCAGCCGGTCAATCGGTGCAGTTTGTGCAGCCCGGCAGCGGTTCGGTGGCACTGAACCGGGTGATCGGTGCCGACCCCTCGGCTATTCTGGGCCGCATGTCGGCCAACGGGCAGGTGTTCTTGGTCAACCCGAATGGCATCTTGTTTGGGTCTGGTGCCTCGGTGAATGTAGGGGGGCTGGTGGCCTCGACCCTGAACATCACCGATGGCGATTTCATGGCTGGGCGCTACCAGTTCTCGGGCCCGAGCACGGCCGAGTTGGTCAACCAGGGGGCCCTGCAAGCGGCAGAAGGTGGTTATGTGGCCTTGCTCGGTGCCCGTGTGAACAACCAAGGCTCGGTGCAGGCGCCCAACGGCAGCGTGGCCTTGGCCGCAGGCGAGTCCATGACACTGGACCTGTTGGGCGAGCAGTTGTTGAACGTGCGCGTGGACCAAGGGGTGGCTGATGCCTTGCTGAGCAATGGCGGCCTGCTGCAAGCCGACGGCGGCCAGGTGCTCATGAGCACCCAGGCGGCGGGCAACTTGCTGGCCAATGCGGTGAACAACACCGGCGTGGTCCGGGCGCAGACGTTGGAAAACCGGCAAGGCACCATCGTTTTGCTGGGCAGCATGGACAACGGCACTGTGAGGCTCGGGGGCACGCTGGACGTGAGCGCCGGGCCTGGACAAAAGGCTGGTCGCGTGCTGGCCACAGGCCACCAAGTGGGCCTGTTCGATGCGCACATCTTGGCCTCGGGCGGCGAAGGCGGTGGCCAGGTCTTGATCGGTGGTGGTTACCAAGGCCGCGACCCGGCTGTGCCACATGCCCAAGCGGTGTACATGAGCGCGGGTGCCACCATCGAGGCCAATGCCCGCGAGCAGGGCGATGGCGGGCAGGTGGTGTTGTGGTCCGATGGCAGCACACGGGCGCTGGGCCAGGTGTCGGCGCGCGGGGGGGCAAAAGGTGGCGATGGCGGCTTGATCGAAACCTCTGGCCAATGGCTGGATGTGGCGGGGCTGCAGGTGGACACACGCGCACCGCTTGGGCAAATCGGCACCTGGCTGCTCGACCCGGCGGACATCACTATTTCTGGCGCGGCGACCACCGATGCCACGGCTACTGGTGGGGTGTTTGCACCGAACTCGGGGGTCAGTGCCGCTAACGTCAACGTGGCCGATTTGGTGACCGCTTTGAACGCCAGCAACGTCACGGTGAGCACCGAAAACACTGGCTTGAGCGGCTCGGGCTCGGGTGACATCACTCTCAGCGCAGCGCTGACCTGGTCAGCCGCCACCACGCTTACCATGAACGCTGAACGTGATGTGAATGTGAATCAAGCCATCACAGCCACCGGCACCGACAGCAGTTTGGCGTTGATCGCTGGGCGCCATGTGAATGTGGCGGCGGGTGCAGCCATCACCACGACCACAGGCCAACTGGGCTTCACCGCGGCACAAGACGTCAACATCAATGCTGCAACGACCATCACCACCGGCAACTTGCAAGCGGTGGCGGGTGGCAACGTGACCATCAGTGCTGCGTCTACGATCACGACAGGGAATATGGTGCTGCGGGCCGACAACGACGGCACCGGTCCCGGTGCAGCAGCAGGTACCGTGGCCATCACCTGCGGCAGCAACTGCTTGACCATCACCACAGGCCAGCTGAGCATCCGATTCAACCCGGTGAATTACGCCAGCACCAGCACCGAAGTGGTGGCCTACGATGCCAATTTGACGGGTGCTGGCACGCTCGATGCCAAAGCCTGGGTGTTTGGCAAGGGTGACAACAAGGTGTACGACGGCACCACTGCGGCCACGGTGAGCGGCTTGTTGCCCGATGTGACGGCCGTGCAGCCGCCGGTGGTCTTGGGGTCGGTCAGTCTGGCCAACTTTGACACCCAACATGTGGGCACGGACAAAGTCATCACGTATGCGTCTACTTTCTCAAATGCAGCCTACGATTTGTTTGCCGCAGCCGATGCCACTGCGGGCACCTACCAGACCCGAGCCGACATCACGGCGCAGGCACTGACCATCACCGAGCCAAACGCCATCAAGGCGTATGGGGCTACTTTTCAATCAGCAGGTTTCACGACTTCAGGGCTGGTGAACGGTGAGACAGTGGGCAGCGTGACCCTGGCCAGTGATGGGCAAGCAGCCACTGCCGGCGTGGCCGGTAGCCCCTATGCCATCGTCGCCAGCAACGCCACAGGCGGCACATTTAACGCTGCCAACTACACCATCAGTTACGTAAACGGTGCGTTGACGGTCACGCCCGCGCCCCTGACGATCACGGCGCAAGACGTGAGCAAGGTGTATGGCCAGGCCCCCACCTT
>NZ_CALBEX010000022.1 GCF_937889215.1 uncultured Limnohabitans sp. | reverse complement strand
GGCGGCTCAAATGGCCCACCTATTCAAGCGGTCAGGTCAAACACCAAGACTTCAGCATCTTGGCCGTGAGAAAGCGTCAACGACGATTCGGCTTGCAGCATGGCCGCATCCCCAGCCGCCAGAGCCATGCCATTGACCTGCAAAGCACCGCGCACCAAAAACACATAGGCTTTGCGGGCTGGGTCCAGCATCAGGCTGGCTTTTTCAGAGCCATTGAACAGGCCTGAATACATGCGGGCATCTGCGTGAATTTCAACGGTGTGCGCGGCAGCTTGGGCATCGGTTGCAGGCGCAGCCACCAAAGCGAGTTGACCGCGCTTGGCGCTTTCGGGCACAGACTTTTGCTCGTAGCCGGGGTCAATGCCCGTCACATTGGGCTCGATCCAGATTTGCAGGAAGTGGGTCTGCTCGCCTTTGGCGTGGTTGAACTCGCTGTGGCGCACGCCACTTCCCGCGCTCATGCGCTGTATGTCGCCAGGCGGAATGCCTTTGACGTTGCCCATGCTGTCTTGGTGGGCCAAATTGCCCGAGAGCACGTAGCTGATGATTTCCATGTCGCGATGGCCGTGTGTGCCAAAGCCGGTGCCTGGGTCAATGCGGTCTTCGTTGATGACGCGCAAGTTGCCAAAACCCATGTGGGCCGGGTCAACGTAGTTGGCAAAAGAAAAGCTGTGAAACGACTTGAGCCAGCCGTGGTCGGCGTAGCCGCGTTCGGTCGATTTGCGCAAGGTGAGCATGGGTTTCTCCAATTGAGGGCGGCCAAAAGAGCCGCCTGAACAGCCAGAACTTTAACCATCAACAGAACCGAGATCGTTGACCCGATTTGCTGGCATCATTCAAATTCATTGAATCGTTAAGGCCCCAACATGCAAACTCCTCGCGACTGGCTGACCCCCGAGGCCCTGCTGATGCTGCAAACCATTGGTCAAAAAGGCAGCTTTGCCGCAGCGGCCCGTGCCCTGAACTTGGTGCCCAGCGCCCTGACCTATCGGGTACGCCAAATCGAAGACGCACTCGACGTGCTGCTGTTTGACCGCAGCGCACGCCAAGCGGTGCCCACAGCGGCCGGCCATGAACTGCTGCGCGAAGCCAGCCGTTTGCTGGACGACATGGACGCCGTGGCCAACCGGGTGCGCCGCGTGGCCACGGGCTGGGAGGCCGTGTTCACCGTGGCGGTCGACAGCATCATCTCGCGCAGCGTGGTCATGGATTTGTGTGCCCGCTTCCTTGCCTTGGGTGCACCCACCCGCTTGCGCTTACGCTACGAAACCCTGTCGGGCACCCTGGCTGCGCTGACCTCGGGCCAAGCCGATTTGGCCTTGGGAGTGGTGCCAGTGCCGGGCATGGGCTCTGACATCAAGCACAACGTGATGGGTGTCATCCCATTTGTCTATGCAGTCGCGGCGCACCACCCGCTGGCCCAAGCCCCCGAGCCCCTGACAGATGCTGTTTTGCAGCAGCACCGCGCAGTGGCCGTGGCCGACTCAATCAGTCGGGGCGCGGGCCTGACCATTGGCTTGCAAGGCGGACAAGACGTGTTCACCGTGCCCGACATGCCCAGCAAGCTCGAGGCCCAAATCCGGGGTTTGGGCGGCGGATTTTTGCCCCAATCGCTGGCCCAACCCTACATCAACAACGGTCTGCTCGTGGCCAAAAAAGTCCATGAGCCGCGCAACAGCACTTGCCACTGCGCCTGGCGCGAGAGCTCCAAAACACCGGCTGGGCAAGCCTTGCGCTGGTGGCAAGCGCAGCTGGAACACTCGGCCACGCGTGAAGCGCTGTTGCGCCCGGTGCACCTTGTGCACGTCGGATCCACTCCATCGGGGATAACCCACCCGGGCAGTTTGCAAGCCCATTTCTCGGATAAAGTGAACCCATGACCACACAACACATCGCCATCATCGGCGTCGGCATGGCCGGCGTCACTTGCGCACGCACTTTGCGCCAGGCCGGACACAACGTCACGCTGTTCGACAAAAGCCGTGGCGTAGGGGGGCGCATGTCCACCCGCAGCAGCGCGTTTGGCAGCTTTGACCACGGCGCGCAGTACTTCACAGTGCGCGACCCGCGCTTTGAGCTGGCCATCGGTACCGTCCCTGGCGTGTGCAAGCCCTGGAGCGCCAACGCCGTTCGCGTGCTCGACCCCAATGGTCGCGTCATCGAGGCGGGCTTGCCAGGCGGCGAGCGCCACTGGGTGGCCACCCCCGGCATGAACGGCTTGGTCAAAGCCTGGGCTGCGCCCCTGGTCGAAGACGGCAATGTGCAGCTGCAAACCCGGGTCACGCAAATCATGGCCGACCCGATGAAGAAAAATGCTTGGCAGCTGCAAACCGAAACCGAAGACGGTGGGCAGCATGTGTTTGCCGGGTTTGACAAAGTCATTTTGGCGGTGCCCCCCGCGCAAGCCGTGGCTTTGCTCCAAGCCTCGGGTCTGAGCGAGCTGGCCACGCCCCTGAGCGACGTTCGTGTTGACCCCTGCTGGACCCTGATGCTGGCCTACCCCCAAGCGGTGCAGCCGGGCCTGATCACCTTGGGCCCGCAATGGAATGCAGCCCGCAGCACCCACCACCGCATCGCCTGGATGGCGCGTGAATCGTCCAAACCCGGCCGCGAGCGCATCGAACGCTGGACCGTGCAAGCCAGTGCAACGTGGTCGGCAGAACATGTGGACGACTCGCCCGAGCGCGTCACCGGCAAATTGCTCAAAGCGTTTGCCGAAATCACCGGCATCCGTGTCACGGCGGCGCATGCCCAAGCCCACCGCTGGCTTTACGCCAAAACGGCCCAACCTCTGGGGCAAAGCCACTTGTGGTCCAAAACGCAAGGCATCGGCCTTTGCGGCGACTGGTGCTTGGGTCATCGGGTCGAAGACGCTTTTGTGTCTGGCCTGGAACTGGCTTTGGCGGTGCTCGCCAAACGCTGATTCCACATGCCAGCGCTCTACACAGGCCGGTTTGCGCCTTCGCCAACCGGCCTTTTGCATGCGGGCTCGCTGGTGGCCGCACTGGCCAGTTGGCTCGATGCCCGCGCCCATGGCGGCGCTTGGCGGTTGCGGATCGAAGACGTGGACACGCCCCGCTGCGTACCGGGGGCCGATGAGGCCATCTTGCAGCAACTGGCCGCCTGCGGTCTTCAGCCCGATGGCCCGGTGCTGCGGCAAAGCCAAAGGGGCGATGCCTATGCCGCCGCTTTGCAAGACTTGGTTGAAAAAGGCTGGGCCTACCCCTGCGGCTGCTCTCGCAAGGACATTGAAACCGCCATCGAATCAGCGCAATCCCAGCCCGTGTCCCGGCACAGCGCCGCCGTTTACCCCGGCACCTGCCGCAAAGGCCTGAAGGGCCAAGCCGCCCGCGCTTGGCGGCTCAATGTACAAGCCGTGCAAACCGCGTTGGGCCTGCCCGCCCTCACCCACTGGACCGATCGGCGCTTGGGGCCGCAACGGCAAAACGTGCCAGAAGAAGTCGGCGACTTCGTGCTGCGCCGAGCCGATGGCCTGTGGGCCTACCAACTGGCCGTGGTGGTGGACGATGCCGCCCAAGGCGTCGGCCATGTGGTGCGCGGCCAAGACCTGGCTGACAACACGGCGCGGCAAATCGTGCTGCAACAGGCTTTGGGCTTGCCCACACCCCAATACCTGCACACGCCTGTGGTGCTGGGCGCGAATGGCGAGAAGCTCAGCAAACAAAACGGGGCCGTGGCGCTGGATTTGCAAACACCGCAGGCCGTGTTGTCAGCACTGAACTCTGCCGCGCAAGCGCTGGGCCTGCCTGCCATGCCCGGGCAAACGGCCAAAGTGCACGCACTCGAAAAGTGGACGGTACTGAGCCGATCGCCCCGATAATCACAGGCTTTGCACACACCAACTGCCCTCCATGACGACGCCTGAAGACACCACGAACGCCCCGGCAACCGAAGCCCACGAAGCCAAAGACGCCCCCTTCATGCGCACCATCAAAACCTATGTGCTGCGCGCCGGGCGCATGGGCTCGGGCCAAGTTCGGGCGTTTGAGCAGTTCGGCCCCCAGTTTTTGGTGTCTTACAGCGCACAGCGCTTGGACGTGC
>NZ_CALBEX010000021.1 GCF_937889215.1 uncultured Limnohabitans sp. | reverse complement strand
GGGTCAAAGCCGTCTAAAAATTGGAAAGGACCGTAGTCGATTGTCAGGCCCAAGAGGCTCATGTTGTCGGTGTTCATCACGCCGTGGCAAAAACCCACCGCTTGCCACTGCGCCAACAGTTTGGCAGTGCGCTCTTGCACCTCGTCCAGCAGGGCTGCGTACACATTGCCCTGCCACAGCGCGGCGCGCTCGCGGCATTCGGGCAGGTGATGAGCAACAGCGTGGTCGGTCAGCTTGCGCAGGCTGTCCGTGTCGCCCTGGGCTGAAAAGTGTTCAAAGTGCCCAAAACGCAAAAAGCTCTGAGCCACGCGGGCCACCACGGCGGCGGTTTCGATCTCTTCGCGGCGCACAGGCTCGGGCGAAGCCACCAAACACAGCGCTCGGGTGGTTGGGATGCCCAAGCCGTGCATGGCTTCGCTGCACAAATACTCGCGGATGCTGGAGCGCAGCACGGCCCGGCCATCGCCCCCCCGCGAATAAGGGGTGCGGCCTGCGCCTTTGAGCTGAATCTCTTGCGGGCCTTGGGCCGATGCGGCCTCGCCCAGCCAGATGGCACGTCCGTCGCCCAGCTGGCCGGCCCATTGGCCGAATTGGTGGCCGCTGTAGACCGTGGCCAAAGGGGTGGAGCCCGCCATGACCGCATTGCCCGCAAAGGCTTGCAGGTGATCGTCGTCAAACAACTCGGCAGGCCAGCCCAACTCGGTGCGCAAGTCTTCATTGCAGGCAGCCCAGCGCGGCGCGGCCACGGGGGTGGGCTGCAGGGGCGTGAAAAACCGGGGACCCAATTCGGTCAGGCGGTGTGTCCAGTTCAGCACGGGTGATGCGTGCGGCTGGTGGGCGGAAATATCCAAAGGTGCAGATGACATGGGGCTTGATTGTCACGCCCATGACAAGTACCCGGTGTTTTGCGGGTTTTAAGCCCTGCATGGCCCCTCGAACTGCCCAGTGCCGGGTGCACAATGATCCGCTTGAGAACAACCCCCACTGACAGGAGACCAACCCATGCTGGGACTGATGCAACAGCAATCGCTGCTGATTTCTTCATTGATCGACTTTGCCGAGAAACACCATGGCGACAGCGAAATCGTGTCGCGCCGGGTGGAGGGCGATATTCACCGTTACACCTGGGCCGATGTGGCCCGCCGCTCGCGTCAAGTGGCCAACGCACTGGATGCGCAACAGCTGCCCCAAGGTGCCCGCATCGCCACGCTGGCCTGGAACGGCTACCGCCATCTGGAGCTGTACTTTGGCGTGAGCGGTTCAGGCCGCGTGCTGCACACCATCAACCCCCGTCTGCACCCGGACCAATTGGCCTGGATCGCCAACCACGCAGAAGACCAGGTGTTGTGCTTTGACATGACGTTTTTGCCCCTGGTCCAAGCCGTGCACGCCAAATGCACCACCATCACGCACTTTGTGGCCCTGTGTGATGCCGACAAACTGCCGGCCGATACCGGCATCCCGAACTTGGTGAGTTACGAGGCCTGGATGGGCCAGCAGCCGGACACCTACACCTGGCCTCAACTCGACGAAAACACTGCCTGCAGCTTGTGCTACACCAGCGGCACCACAGGGAACCCCAAGGGCGCTTTGTACAGCCACCGCTCCACGGTGCTGCACGCCTACGCCGCCGCTTTGCCCGACTCCATGTGCATTTCTGCCCGCGACGCCATCTTGCCGGTGGTGCCCATGTTCCACGTCAATGCCTGGGGCATCCCCTACAGCGCGGCCATGGCGGGTGCCAAACTGGTGTTCCCCGGCCCGGCGCTCGATGGCAAATCGGTGTACGAGCTGATCGAAGCCGAGGGCGTGACTTTTGCTGCCGGCGTGCCCACTGTGTGGCAAATGTTGCTGGGCCACATGCTGCCCGCAGGCCTGAAGTTCAGCACACTCAACCGCACGGTGATCGGCGGCTCGGCTTGCCCGCCAGCCATGATCGACGCCTTCCGCCAGAACTACAACGTGGACGTGCTGCACGCTTGGGGCATGACCGAGCTGAGCCCGCTGGGCACGGTGTGCACCCTCAAGAACAAGCATTTGAGCTTGCCAGCCGAAGCTCAAATGAAGCTGCGCATGAAGCAAGGCCGCTGCATTTATGGCATCGATATGAAGATCGTGGACGCCGAAGGCCAAACCCTGCCGCACGACGGCAAGGCCGCAGGCGACTTGCTGGTCAAAGGCCCCTGGGTCATCACGTCGTATTACAAGCAAGAAGGCGGCAACCCCTTGGTGGACGGCTGGTTCCCTACGGGCGATGTGGCCACCATCGACACCGATGGCTTCATGCAAATCACCGACCGCAGCAAGGACGTGATCAAGTCGGGCGGTGAGTGGATCAGCTCGATCGATGTTGAAAACATCGCCATGGCCCACCCGGCTGTGGCCATGGCAGCCTGCATCGGCATGCGCCACCCCAAGTGGGACGAGCGCCCGATTGTGTGTGTGGTCAAGAAGCCCGGTGCTGAGCTGAGCCGCGAAGCGCTGATCGCTTTTTACGAAGGCAAGACGGCCAAATGGCAGATCCCGGACGATGTGGTCTTTGTCGAGGCCATACCCTTGGGCGGTACCGGCAAGATGCTCAAGACCCGTTTGCGCGAGCAATTGGCCGATTACGTGTTGCCAGGCCTCTGACCTGCGCCCAAACCGTGCGACTCCAGAGTCGCACGGGTGATATGCCTTAGGGGCAAACCCCGACGTGATTTACGCGATCAGCGGTTACGCTGACGCTGTTCAAATTCACAAAGCAGGAGACCTTGAATGAAGACCACCACCCGTTTGATCGCCGCAGCCGCTTTTGCAGCATGTTCGTTGGGCGCTTATGCCCAAAAAGGCGAGACCGTCAAGATTGCCTGGATCGACCCACTCTCCGGTCTGATGGCCCCCGTGGGCAGCAACCAGCTCAAGAGCTTCCAGTTCTTTGCCGAAAAATTCAGCAAGACCAACCCGGCTGGCGTCAAGTTCGAGGTGATTGGCATTGACAACAAACTCAGCCCCGCTGAAAGCCTGAACGCGCTCAAGGCCGCCTTGGACCAAGGTGTTCGCTACATCACACAGGGCAACAGCTCCGGTATCGCCGGTGCGCTGGTGGATGCGGTCAACAAGCACAACGCGCGTAACCCCGGCAAGGAAGTGATTTTCTTGAACCACTCGGCGGTGGATCCAGACTTGACCAATGCGAAATGCAGCTATTGGCATTTCCGTTTTGATGCAGACACATCCATGAAAATTGAGGCCATGACCTCGTTCATGGCGGACAAAAAAGACATTCAAAAAGTCTACCTGCTCAATCAAAATTACTCCCATGGCCAGCAAGTGGCCAAGTTCGCCAAAGAGAACTTGGCCCGCAAGCGTCCTGATGTGAAGATCGTGGGTGAAGACTTGCACCCGCTAGCCCAAGTTCGTGACTTCTCGCCCTACATTGCCAAGATCAAAGCTTCTGGGGCAGACACGGTGATCACGGGCAACTGGGGTTCTGACCTCGCTTTGTTGGTCAAAGCGGCCAATGAAGGCGGTTACAACGGCAATTTCTACACCTACTACACCGGTGTGAGCGGCACGCCTACGGCGCTAGGTCAAAATGGTGCAGGCCGTGTTTACCAAATCGCCTATGGTCACTACAACATGGGCGGTCAAATGGACAAGTGGGCTGCTGAATTCCAAAAGCGTTTCAGCGACGACTTTTACACGCATTCTGTCATCCGCATTTACGAATCGCTCGGCGCTGCGATGGCCAAGGCCAAGTCAACCGATCCCGTCAAGGTTGCGGCAGCCCTGGAGGGTTTGACCTTCAACACCTTCAATGGTGAAGTGCAAATGCGCAAGACGGACCACCAACTGCAGCAGCCCTTGTACATGACCGTGTGGCAAAAGGCGGACAAGAAGTTTCCATACAGCCCAGAAAACACAGGCATGACTTTGGCCCCCGTCAAAGACATCCCTGCTTACGTGGCCAGCACACCCACCAGCTGCCAAATGAAGCGTCCTGGTTAATGCCAGGCCTCTCATAGCCCCAACTTTCTTGACTGTGATGGCGCGCTTTGCGTTCATCACGGTTCATGTGAGGGTGGGGTCAGGCCCGATCAACAGATGTTTTTCGGGCTTTTTTTTGACTTCTGATTTTTAAGTCTTTGCTAGGTTGTCTTGTGCAAACCTACTTTCGGTAACGCAGTTAGGCCCACACGGGCCTGGAAAGTTTTTTATGGAGTTTTTCATCATCTCCATGCTCAACGGCCTCAGTTACGGGTTGTTGCTCTTCATGCTCAGCTCCGGGCTGACGCTGATTTTCAGCATGATGGGTGTGCTCAACTTTGCGCACGCCAGCTTTTACATGATTGGTGCTTACTTTGGCTACAGCCTGACAGAGCTTGTCGGATTTTGGCCCGCATTGGTCATCGCGCCCTTGCTGGTGGGTGTTTGTGGTGCGCTGTTTGAACGCATCACACTGCGTAAAGTCCATCCGTTTGGCCATGTGCCTGAACTCTTGGTCACTTTCGGGCTGTCGTACGTCATCGTCGAACTGGTTCAGCTCTTGTGGGGCCGCACGGCAGTGGAGTTCACGCCACCAGACATTCTTCGGCATTCGGCCTTCACTCTGATCAACCACTCAGTCAATGGTCTGAGCATGGTTTGGGGGGCTGCGCCCGCAGAGATGTGTACAGCGGCCGATGCCGCCATTCGTCTCGTGTGTTCACCATTTCCTGCAACCCGAGCGTTCATGATGCTGGTGGCATTGTTGATGTTGTTGGGTTTGTGGCTGCTGCTCACCCGCACCCGCATTGGCTTGGTGATTCAAGCGGCTTTGACGCATCCCGAGATGGTGGAGTCGCTGGGTCACAACGTGCCACGCGTGTTCATGCTGGTGTTTGGCGCTGGCACAGGCCTGGCTGGTTTGGCTGGCGTGATCGGCGGCAGCACCTTTGTCACCGAGCCGGCCATGGCCGCCACGGTGGGTTCGGTCATCTTTGTGGTCGTGGTGGTGGGCGGCATGGGCTCATTGTCTGGCGCATTTTTGGCCTCTGTGCTGATTGGCGTGATCCAGACCTTTGCCGTGGCCATCGACTACTCATTTCTCTCTTTGGCCCAAGACCTGGGCGTGTCGGTTTCGGCTGCGACGCAAGAGAATACGTTTGCCAAACTCACGCTGTCACAGATGGCGCCGATCTTGCCCTACCTGTTCCTGGTGTTGATCCTGATCTTCCGGCCCAAAGGCCTTTTGGGTACCCGCGAGACTTAAAGACATGGCTGCTGTTTACAAATTCAAACCTTACAACGTGGGCCGTTGGGTCATCTGGAGCTTGTTTGCGCTCGTGCTGATCTTCGCGCCTTTGGTGTTCACCAACAACTTGTCGGTCACCATGCTGGCGCAAATGGGCATCGCCATCATTGCTTGCCTGTCCTACAACATCTTGTTGGGGCAGGGTGGCATGCTCAGTTTCGGCCACGCGGTCTACACAGGGTTGGGCTCCTACATGGCCATGCACGCGCTGAACGCGGTCACGGCTGGAAAGCTCCACTTGCCCGTCAGTCTTTTGCCCATCGTTGGCGGCCTGACTGGCATGGGCTTTGCCATTTTGCTGGGCTGGGTCACCACCCGAAAATCCGGCACCACCTTTGCCATGATCACTCTGGGTGTGGCCGAGCTGGTGTTCGCCATGTCGCTCATGTTCTCTGAATTTTTCGGTGGCGAGGCGGGCGTCTCGGGTGACCGGGTGGCCGGAGAGCCATTTTTTGGCATCACCTATGCCCCGCAAATACAGGTCTATTACCTGATCGCTGCTTACACCTTTGTGTGTGTGGCGCTCATGTACGCTTTGACACAGACCCCCTTGGGCCGCATTCTGAATGCGGTGCGCGACAACCCCGAACGCGTCGAGTTCATCGGATACAACACCCAACGTGTGCGCTACACGGCCTTCATCATTTCCGGCTTTTTTGCCGGTATTGCTGGAGGCTTGGCGGCGCTCAACTTCGAGATCGTCACGGCAGAAGTGGTGGGTGCGGCCCGATCCGGTGCTTATTTGTTGTTCACCTTTTTGGGTGGGGCCACCTTTTTCTTCGGCCCCATCATTGGTGCCGTGTTGATGATCATTGCCTTTGTGCTGCTGTCTGAGCTGACCAAGGCCTGGTTGTTGTACCTGGGCTTGGTGTTTTTGTTCATGGTCATGTACGCCCCGGGCGGCATTGCCAGCCTGATCATGATGAACCTGCGGGTGGCCAAATTTGGCAAGCTGCGCCAAATTGCGGCCAGTTATTTGGCACTCGGCTTGACGTCCATCGTCATGTTGGCTGGGGCAGGAGCCATGATCGAGATGGTCTACCACTTGCAGCTCAACTCAGCCTTGGGCGACACCGTCACCTTCATGGGGGCCACACTCAACGCCAAGAGCGTGGACAGCTGGTTTGGTTCGGCCTTTGTCATGCTCACGGGCCTGGGCCTGTTCGAGCTGGCACGGCGTCAGTTCGCCCGCGACTGGGGTGAGATCCAAACCGACATCGAAAAAGAAATCAAGCGAAGGGAAGCTGCAGTATGAGTGTCGCCCTTGAACTCAAAAACGTTCGCAAGAACTTCGGCAAGACCGAAATCATTCGCGGTGTGGACCTGGCCGTTCAGGCCGGTGAACGCGTGGCGGTGATCGGCCCCAACGGGGCTGGCAAGTCCACGCTGTTCAACCTGATCAGTGGCCGCTTTGGCCCCACCAGCGGCGACATCTTGCTCAATGGTCAGCGCATCCAGAACAAAACCCCCTACGAAATCAACCGCATGGGCTTGTCCCGCAGTTTTCAGATCACCAACATCTTCCCCAAGTTGAGTGTGTTCGAGAACCTGCGTTGTGCAGTGCTCTGGAGCCTGGGCTACAAATACAGCTTCTTCAAATTCTTGTCCAACCTCAAGGATGCCAATGACCGGACGGACGAGCTGCTGCAGATGATTCACCTCGACAAAAAGCGCGATGTGCTGGCCACCAACCTGACCTACGCCGAGCAACGCGCCCTGGAAATTGGCGTCACCATTGCCGGCGGGGCCGATGTGATTTTGCTGGACGAACCCACCGCCGGCATGAGCAAAAGCGAGACCAGCCGCTTCATTCAACTCATCAAAGACGTCACCGTGGGCAAAACCCTGCTCACAGTTGAGCACGACATGGGCGTGGTGTTTGGCCTGGCCGACAAAATCGCAGTCGTGGTCTATGGCGAAGTCATCGCCTTTGACACCCCCGAGGCCGTGCGGGCCAACGCCCGCGTGCAAGAGGCCTATCTGGGCTCACCCGTCGCAGACACGCAAGCAGGAGGCCATTGATGCTCCAAGTCGAAAACCTTCACGCCTATTTCGGCAAAAGCCATGTGCTCCATGGCGTCAGTTTCGGGGTTGGGCCAGGGGAAATCGTGGCCTTGCTGGGCCGCAACGGTTCAGGGCGCTCCACCACGGCCAAAGCCATCATGGGTTTGGTCGAATGCGAGGGGCGCATCGACTGGAAGAGCCAGTCGATCCAAGGCAAAAAAGCCTATGAAATCGCCCACCTTGGCGTCGGTTAT
>NZ_CALBEX010000020.1 GCF_937889215.1 uncultured Limnohabitans sp. | reverse complement strand
CCTTGGGGCCAAGCCCTCGGTCTGGCCTGAAGCCAATTGGGCTTGGTATTGCTCGGGGGTGAGCATCGCCTGGTAGCGGGCAATGCCCTCTTCGCGGTTGACCGGGTAAGTCACCGGGTAAGGCGGTGGCATTTTGTCGGCCGGGTACACGGCCAGGGTCTGGTCTTCGTAGCGCAGGTCCAGGTCTTTTTGCAGGGTGCGGCGGTGGGTCTGTGCCGCTTGCACGTAGCGGCCCGTGTGTTTGTCCAGCTCAATGTCCCACCACCACTTCTTGACCGGGTTGATGCTGCCGCGCTCCAGCAGGTCGTCGAGCCGGGCCAGCGCAGGTGCAGCGGCGGGCAGCTTCATGGCCACTTGCCGCCACAGGCTGTCGGCCAGCAGGCCTTCCAGGTTCCAGGGGCAGGTTTTCATGCAGCGGCCGCACATGCCGCCCGCTGCGTTGGTGATGCGGGTAGCGGGCGCATTTTTCGGCGTCGCTTTTCCAGATCTCGTAGCCGTTGTACATCAGCTTGGGGCCGGCGGTGATGGCCCCGGATGGGCATTCTCGGGCGCATTTGTTGCAGCTTTCGCAAAAGCTTTGCAAGCCAAAATCGATGGGCTGGTCGGGAGCCATGGGCATGTCGGTGGTCACACTGCCGCTTTTCAGGCGTGGCCCCAAAAACGGGTTGAGGATCACCTCGCCAATGCGGCTGACTTCACCCAGGCCTGACAGCAGCAACAAAGGCGGCTGCAGCACATCGCCGTCGAGCACCGAATGCACCCGGGCCGAATAACCCAGACGCCGAATTTGCTCGGCCAAGATGCCGCCCATCAGAGAAAACCGCAAATAAGCCCGCATGCTTTGCGCCACCGAAATCCAGTCGTCGCCGCTGGCACCCTCCATGGTTTCGTGGCCTTGGTCGATCAGCAGGTTCACGGCGTTGGCGTGGTAGGCCGGCATGGGGTTGCCGCCCGCGTCGTGCGAGTAATAGGCCCACTCGGGCACGGCGCACAGGCCCACCGCGTCCACCCCCAAATAGTAAGAAGCGGCTTTCAGGTTGTCGGCATTGCGCTGTGGGTTGGCGGTGCTGGCGGCCACCGGGCCACGCGCTGGGCCAAACTGCAGCAACAACAGCGCCCCCAAAGCCCGGCGGGCGCAAGCACCAATCGGGCTTTTCATCACGTAGTGGGCGTTTTTGGCGCTGTCTTGCACGGTCTTGCCCAAGTCACCGAACAAGGCCCGCGCAAAAAAATCGGCCCGTTTGGGGAAACGTGGCACCCGGTCGTGGTCGATGAAGGTGGTGGGCGTGGCTTGGCGCTTGAGCGTTTCAAACGGGTGTGCGCCCTGGCGAAACTCGCGCTGCGCAAACGCGTCTTGGTGAAACGCGCTCTTGAACGTGCCCAGCCCCAACCACCAAGCCGGTCCGTGGCTCTGCCAGCGATTTTGCTGCGGGGCCAAGGCCTGATCAGGGGCCAGCGCCAAATTGGTGCTCACGGCGGCCAAGGCATAACGTTGGCCTACATAGGGGTTCTCGCCGTCGGGCAGTGTCAGGCCTGATGCCAAAGCCAAGCGGCCCAAATCCAAGTCGCTGCAGCTGGCGCTGTGGGCGCGGGCCTCGTGCCCCAGCATGCGCAAATAACTCGACAGCAGCACGGCAGTTTGCGCTGCCAACACGCTGGCGCGTTGCGCCTGCGTGCCCGCCAACCAGTCGCAACCGGGCTCACCCGGTTTGGGGTCCCGTGCAAATTCCACCAGGATCACGATGGCGTGGCCATGGTGCGCAATCGGCCCGTGCACCGTGCGCGCCGAATCCAGCACGTCGGCCAGGATCATGTCCATGCCTGCCGCAAAACTGGCCGGCTGGCTTTGCGCCAACTCTTCGCCCAAGGCAGGCACGGCGGGGTTGCGGATCGGCTCGGCCAGCCAGGCCGATGCGGGCAGGGCGCACACGCCCATCATCGAGGCGTCAAAGTAATAGCCTGCGGCCTTCAGGTGCTGGGCCCGCTCGGTCGGGTCGGCCGGAATCTCCCCCTCTTTGGGGTTGATCGCGCCGTCGCGCACCAAGTCGAACATGGCCATGTAACGGGCCATGGCGTGCGACAAAGATTCGGAGTCATCGTGCGCAAAGCGCAGCGCCTGCATGGGCGGCAGGGCGCTCTCGTCAGGTGCGGCACCCGTGCGGCGCAGGCGCTCCAATGGGTAAGGCCCGAGGTGAACGGGACGATCGCGGTATGAAAACAAACGCATTGGCAAGCCCTGTGAGCGGTGACATTCCTGAG
>NZ_CALBEX010000019.1 GCF_937889215.1 uncultured Limnohabitans sp. | reverse complement strand
CTCTCTGAAAGGCTCAACCATGAGCAGCAAAATTTACGTGGGCAACTTGCCTTACACCATCGACGACGCCAGCTTGCGTCAAAACTTTTCTGAATTTGGCGGCGTGTTGTCGGCCAAAGTCATGATGGACCGCGACACGGGCCGCTCCAAAGGCTTCGCTTTTGTCGAAATGTCCAGCGCCGAAGAAGCCCAAGCCGCCATCACTGGCCTGAACGGCATGTCGGTCAGCGGTCGCTCGATCGTGGTGAACATCTCCAAGCCTAAAGAGCCGAGCACCGGCTACGGCAGCGGTTACCGCGACACACGCAACTGATCTGATTCAGTCGCCCACAAAAAAGCCGCTTCACAGCGGCTTTTTTATGCCTGCGCCCTCACCCCGCGCTGCACGCTCAAATCGACAGCTTAGCCGTTGTTGGCGTTGAACTGCAACGCTGCCAAGCTGGCGTAAAGCCCACCCTTGGCTTGCAACTCGGCATGGGTGCCTTGCTCCATCAGGCGCCCACGCTCCAACACCCAGATCACGTCGGCGCGTTGCACCGTGGCCAGGCGGTGCGCAATCACCAGCGTGGTGCGCCCGACCATGGCTTTGTCGAGGGCGGCTTGCACCATTTTTTCGCTTTGCGCATCGAGCGCGCTGGTGGCCTCGTCCAGCAGCAAAAGCGGCGGGTTTTTCAGGATGGCCCGCGCAATCGCGATGCGCTGGCGCTGACCGCCGGACAAGCGCACGCCGCGGTCTCCCAGGTACGTGTCAAAGCCTTCGGGCAATTCGCGGATGAACTCTTGCGCGTAGGCGGCCTCGGCGGCGGCGTGCACTTCTTCCAAACTGGCTTCGGGGCGGCCGTAGCGGATGTTCTCGATCACCGTGCCAGAAAAAATCACCGGCTCCTGCGGCACGATGGCCATGCGCTCGCGCAGGTCGTGCAGGTCCATCTGGTCGATCGGCACGCCGTCCAGCACGATACGGCCAGATTGCGGGTCGTGAAAACGCATCAGCAAATCGAACAAGGTGGTTTTGCCCGCCCCACTCGGGCCCACCACGGCCACCGTCTGGCCGGATCGAATGTGGCCGCTGAGTTGGTCGAGCGCCCAGGTGTCGGGCCGTGAGGGGTAGTGAAAGCGCAGCGATTCCAGCTCAAGAGAAGAGCCGCCTTGCGGCCAAGGGGCTTGTTGGGGCTGCGCAGCGATCTTGAGGTTCGACTCGCTGTGCAGCAACTCCATCAGCCGCTCAGTCGCCCCAGCCGCGCGCAGCATGTCGCCGTAGACCTCGCCCAGCACCGCAAAGGCACTGGCCAGCAAAATGACGTAAAACACCGTCTCGCCCAACTGACCCGCTGTGCTGGTGCCCGCACGCACGGCCAGCGTGCCCATGTAAAGGCCCCAAAGCAGCACCGCGCTTGAAGCCATGATGATGAAGCCCACCAGCACCGAGCGCGCGCGGATGCGGCCCAGTGCAGTGCCCAAGGCTCGCGTGGTCGATTCGATGAAGCGACGCGTCTCGCGGCCTTCGGCCGTATAGCTCTGCACCACGCTGATGGCGTTGAGCACCTCGGAGGCAATGGCGCTCGAATCCGCCACCCGGTCTTGGTTGGCGCGCGACAGGCGGCGCACGCGGCGGCCCAAATAGACACTGGGGAAAATCACCGCCGCCAGCACCGCCACCACCTGCAGCATGAGCACGGGGTTGGTCCACACCAGCATCAAGAGCGCGCCAGCGCCCATGACCAAGTTGCGCAAACCCATGGAAAACGACGAACCCACCACGGTTTGCACCAAGGTGGTGTCGTTGGTGAGGCGCGAAAGCACCTCGCCCGATTGCGTGGTTTCAAAAAAAGCGGGGCTCTGCTTGAGCACGTGGCCATACACCGCGTTGCGCAGGTCGGCGGTGATGCGCTCGCCCAACCAGCTGACCATGTAGAAGCGCCCGGCAGAAAACACCGCCAAAGCCGCGGCCACGCCAAACAGTTGCAAAAAGTTGCCCGACAGCTGCTCGGCCGAAGCCCCCGTGGACAGGCCTTGGTCGATCAGTTGGCGCAAAACCCAGGGAAACGCCAGCGTGGTGCCTGCGGCCAGCAACAAAAACAAAGCCGCAAAGACCAAGCCGGCGCGGTAAGGCTTGAAGAAAGGGACCAAGCCCGAGAGCGATTTGGGAGATGCAGCCATGAACGATCAAAAAAACCAGGACAAGAACAAGAAAGCTTGTGAGCCCGTCAAGCATAACGGTAAACCGACGGATGCCCTGCAGCCTTGCGTCGCCTTTGGATCCAGGCCAAACCCCAGCGTTTGGCCCAGCCGCCGCGCGGGGTTCAAAGTTCGATCACCACATTGCCCACCGTCTGCCCCGCCTCCACAGTGCGGTGCGCCAAGGCCACTTGGTCGAGCGTGAAGCGTGCGCCAATGCTGTGCTGCAACTGCTGGGTGGCCAAAAGGCCCGACAAACGCGCCACGGCCGCCAGGCGGTCGGTGGGTGTCAGGTCATAGACCAGAAAAAACTTCACGCCCATCGACTGGTAAAGCCAAGGCCGAAACGGCAGCGGCACATCCAGCGCGTTCGAGCCGTAGCACACGACCTGACCGTGCGGGGCCAAAGCACCTTCCGACGCCCAGGCGGCGGTGGTCGAAAAATCCATGTCAATGATCACATCGGCCCCACGCCCTTGGGTCACGGCCTTGACACGTTCGGGCACCGACTCGGTCTTGTAAAAAACAGCCTCTTGCATGCCCGCAGCACGGGCGTGTGCGGCTTTGGGCTCTGAGCCCACCGTGCCGATCACCCGGCCCCCCACCTGCGTCACCATTTGCGTGATGTAGTGGCCC
>NZ_CALBEX010000018.1 GCF_937889215.1 uncultured Limnohabitans sp. | reverse complement strand
GGGGTGTCGGTAGGTGGCATGGGGTCATTACCTTCTTCAGAGGTGACATTGTCAGGCATCTGCCCGAGATGGGCCCCACGAGGCTTGACAAGCATCAGTAAAAACCCTGATCAGACTTGTCTCCCCAAGCGCAGCGGGGGGATGGCACAGCCGAAGAAGTACCGCTAGACTGATCACATGAAAATCCTTGACTCCATCCTCACCTACGCGGCCAGCATCGCGGCCATTCGCAAAGACATCCACGCCCACCCCGAGCTGTGCTTTCAAGAAGTGCGCACCGCCGATGTGGTCGCCCAGCAGCTGACCGACTGGGGCATCCCCATCCACCGCGGCATGGGCACCACCGGGGTGGTCGGCATTGTGCATGGGCGCGACGGCGGCGCTTGTGGGCGTGGCATTGGCCTGCGCGCCGACATCGACGCGCTGCCCATGCAGGAGTTCAACACCTTCGCCCATGCCAGCAAACACCAGGGCAAGATGCATGCTTGCGGCCACGACGGCCACACCGCCATGCTGTTGGCAGCGGCCAAGCATTTCTCCAAGCACCGCGACTTTGATGGCACGGTGTATTTGATCTTCCAGCCCGCCGAAGAGGGCGGCGGCGGTGCCCGCGAGATGATCAAGGACGGCCTGTTTGACAAGTTCCCCATGCAGGCCGTGTTTGGCATGCACAACTGGCCCGGCGCGGCCGTGGGCACTTTTGCTGTGAGCGCTGGCCCCGTGATGGCATCGAGCAACGAGTTCAAAATCGTCATTCGTGGCAAAGGCAGCCACGCCGCGCTGCCGCACAACGGCATCGACCCGGTGCCAATCGCCTGCCAGATGGTGCAAGGATTTCAGACCATCATCACCCGCAACAAAAAGCCGGTGGACGCAGGCGTGATCTCGGTCACCATGATCCACGCGGGCGAAGCCACCAACGTGGTGCCCGATTCGTGCGAGTTGCAGGGCACGGTGCGCACCTTCAGCATCGAAGTGCTCGATTTGATCGAGAAGCGCATGAAGCAAGTGGCCGAATCCATTTGCACGGCCTTTGATGCGCAATGCGAATTTGAATTCCATCGCAACTACCCGCCCACCATCAACAGCCCAGCCGAAGCCGACTTTGCCCGCCAAGTCATGGGCGGCATCGTGGGCGCCGAGCATGTGGTGGCCCAAGAGCCCACCATGGGCGCAGAAGATTTTTCTTACATGCTGCAGGCCAAGCCCGGCGCGTATGTGTTCATCAGCAACGGCGACGGCGCGCACCGTGAAATGGGCCACGGCGGCGGCCCCTGCACCTTGCACAACCCGAGCTACGACTTCAACGACGACCTGATCCCGTTGGGCGGCACTTACTGGGTGGAGCTCGCCACACAATGGCTGGCCAAGCCCACCCAAACCGCTTGACCGAGCAAGGCATGAACCACCACCCCACCGACTTTTCCTCCAGCTATGCCCAAGCCCGCGACAAATTCCTGAGAGCCGCCCAGGCCGCCGGCCTGACAGTGGACGCCAACCTTCACCCCCTGACTGGGCGCGACGGTGAAGCTTTGGCCATGGACGTGGTGCTCGACGGCGACCCGAATGCACATTGCCTGCTGGTCATCAGCAGCGCTTGCCATGGGGTCGAGGGCTACTGCGGCTCGGGTGTGCAAATCCACGCGCTGCAAAACACCGCTTGGCGAGACGCGGCCCGTGCGCAAGGCGTGGCCGTGCTCTACATCCACGCGCTCAACCCGCATGGTTTTTCGCATGTGCGCCGGGTGACCCATGAAAACGTGGACATCAACCGCAACTTTCAAGACTTTTCCAAGCCCCTGCCCGACAACCCGGCTTACCGCGAAATCCACGACCTGTTGCTGCCCGAGGTGTGGCCACCGGACGCTGCCAACGCCCAAGCCACCGCGCAATACATCGCCGAGCGCGGCATGAAAGCCTTCCAAGCCGCCGTCTCCCAAGGCCAGCATGAGTTCCCGGAGGGCCTGTTCTTTGGCGGTCAGGCCCCGACCTGGAGCAACCAGACTTTGCGCGCTGTGCTGCAAAAGTACGGCCAGCAAGCCCAGCGCATGGCCTGGATTGACCTGCACACGGGCCTGGGGCCCAGCGGAGTGGGTGAGCGCATTTTTGCCTGCGCCGACGATGCAGCGGCCTACACCCGTGCGAAAACGTGGTGGGGCCAGGGCATCACGTCGATTTACGATGGCTCGTCCGCCTCGCCCTTCCTCACCGGCCTGATGTGGATGGCCGCTTACCAAGAATGCCCGCAGGCCGAGTACACCGGCATCGCGCTGGAATACGGCACGCAAGCGCCCGACCAGGTCATCTACGCGCTGCGCGGCGACCACTGGCTGCACCTGCACCCCGAAGCGCCCGAGGCCCTTCGCCAGCAGATCAAGCAAGACCTGATGGACGCGTTTTATGTGGACACCGACGCCTGGCGCAGCCAGATCGTCGAACAAGCCATGGACGCGATGCACCAAGCAGTCACCGGTTTGAGCGCAGCATGAGCGCCCCCCGCGTGCTTGTGTTGGGCGGCACCGGCTTCGTCGGCCGCCATGTTTGTGAACACCTGGCCCGTTTGGGCTGGCGCATCACGGTGCCCACGCGCCGCGCCGCAAATGCAGCCAGCGTGCAAAGCCTGCCTGGACTGACCGTGATCGAGGCCTCGGTGCACCAAGCCGCCGACCTGGACCGCCTGATGCCCGGGCACGATGCGGTGGTGAACCTGGTGGCCGTGTTGCATGGCGACGAAGACCGTTTCGAAAATGTGCATGTGCAATTGCCCGGCAAGATCGCCAACGCCATGAAAAAGGCGGGTGTTCAGCGGCTGGTTCATGTGAGCGCACTGGGGGCCGACCC
>NZ_CALBEX010000017.1 GCF_937889215.1 uncultured Limnohabitans sp. | reverse complement strand
CCCAGCGCATTCAAGTCGCCTCCAAACGCAAAAAGACGATTGGCAAGGCCGAGATTGAGGACATTGTTGCCAAGATCGCCCGCATACCCCCGGCCAACGTGTCCAACGACGACCGCAGCAAGTTGCAGACCATCGAGCGTGACCTCAAATCGGTGGTGTTCGGCCAAGACAAAGCCATTGAAGTGCTGGCCTCTGCAGTCAAGATGGCCCGCTCCGGCCTGGGCAAGACCGACAAGCCGATTGGCTCTTTCCTGTTCTCTGGCCCCACCGGCGTGGGCAAGACCGAGGCGGCCAAGCAGTTGGCCTACATCATGGGCATCGACCTGATTCGGTTTGACATGTCCGAGTACATGGAGCGCCACGCCGTGAGCCGCCTGATCGGTGCGCCCCCGGGCTACGTGGGCTTTGACCAGGGTGGCCTGTTGACCGAAGCCGTGACCAAGAAGCCGCACTGCGTGCTCTTGCTCGACGAGATCGAAAAAGCCCACCCGGACATCTACAACGTGCTGTTGCAGGTCATGGACCACGGCACCTTGACCGACAACAACGGACGCAAGGCCGACTTCCGCAATGTGATCATCATCATGACCACCAACGCGGGGGCCGAGACCATGAACAAGGCCACCATTGGCTTCACCAACCCGCGCGCGGCCGGGGACGAAATGGGCGACATCAAGCGCCTGTTCACGCCCGAGTTCCGCAACCGCCTGGACGCCATTGTGAGCTTCAAGCCACTCGACGAGCAAATCATCTTGCGCGTGGTCGACAAGTTCTTGCTTCAGCTGGAAACCCAGTTGGGCGAGAAAAAGGTGGACGTGACTTTCACCGACGCCTTGAGAAAGTTCTTGGGCAAGAAGGGCTTCGATCCGCTCATGGGCGCTCGCCCGATGCAGCGCCTGATCCAGGACACCATCCGAAAGGCCTTGGCCGACGAGTTGTTGTTTGGCCGCCTGATCGACGGTGGTCGCCTGACGGTGGACATCGATGCCAAGGACGAGGTGCTGCTGGACATCACGCCCACCCCGAAGAAAGAAAGCCGTGCCTCACGTTCTGAGCCGGCTGAGCCTGAAGAAGCTACGGCAAGCTGAGCGCGTTGCGCGATGCAAAAAAAGGCCCCTTGGGGCCTTTTTTTGTGTTCAATCCGTCTTTCAACCCACGAGAGGCAATGGCCAGCGGGCTTGGCACCGGCAAATTACCTGCGCCGACTGCCGCCCAGCAAACTGCCCAGCACGCCGCGAACGATTTCCCGGCCAATGGCCGAGCCTGCGGTGCGCACGGCACTTTTGACCACCATTTGCGCCACACCATCGCGTTGACCACCACGCGGGCCGGTGCTGCCAAACAGCATGTCGGAGAGGCTGCCCATCAAGCCGCCGCTGGCAGGCTCTGCCGCAGCCGGTGCCTGGCCCGGCAAGGCGGCGGAGGCGGCTTGGCCAGCCGCTGTGGCCTGGCCCTTGATGCGCTCATAAGCCGACTCCCGGTCCAGGGCTTGTTCGTACACCCCGGCCACCAACGAGCCCTGAACCAGTGCTTGGCGCTGAGGGGCGGTGATGGGCCCAAGCTGGCTGCCCGGCGGCAGCACAAACACGCGCTCGGTCTCGCAGGGGCGGCCCTTGGCATCCAGAAAGCTCACCAGGGCCTCGCCCACGGCCAGTTCGGTGATGGCCGCCTCGATGTCCAAGCCCGCCTTGGGGCGCATGGTTTGCGCCGTCGATTTCACGGCTTTTTGGTCGCGCGGGGTGTAAGCGCGCAGAGCGTGCTGCACCCGGTTGCCCAACTGGCCGAGCACGCTGTCGGGGATGTCCAGCGGGTTTTGAGTCACGAAGTACACCCCCACGCCTTTGGAGCGCACCAGTCGCACCACCAGCTCGATGCGCTCGACCAGGACCGCAGGCGCATCCTTGAACAGCAAATGCGCCTCGTCAAAAAAGAACACCAACTTGGGTTTTTCCGGATCGCCGATTTCGGGCAACACCTCGAACAGCTCCGACAGCATCCACAACAAGAAGGTGGCGTACAGGCGCGGCGAATTCATGAGCTTGTCGGCCGCCAGGATGTTCACCACCCCTTGGCCTTGCGCGTCGGTTTGCATGAAGTCTTCGATGTTGAGCATGGGCTCGCCGAAAAACTTGTCACCACCCTGGGGTCTCGATTTGCACCAAGCCGCGCTGAATCGCCCCGATGCTGGCGGCGCTGATGTTGCCGTACTCGGTGGTGAACTGCTTGGCGTTGTCCCCGACGTACTGCAGCATGGCCCGCAGGTCTTTCATGTCCAGCAGCAGCAAACCGTTGTCGTCGGCGATTTTGAACACCAGGTTCAGCACCCCAGCTTGGGTGTCGTTCAAACCCAGCATGCGGGTCAGCAGCAAAGGTCCCATGTCGGAGATGGTGGCCCGCACCGGGTGTCCTTGCTCGCCAAACACGTCCCACAGGGTGGTGGGACAGGCCAGGGGCTCGGGCAGTGCAAGCCCCCGGTCTTGCAGCACAGCGGCCAACTTATCGCCGATCTTGCCCGCTAGGCTGACCCCGGTCAGATCGCCTTTGACATCGGCCATGAAGACCGGCACCCCCATGCGCGAAAAGCTTTCGGCCAGGGTTTGCAAGGTCACGGTTTTGCCGGTGCCGGTAGCGCCGGTGATCAGGCCGTGGCGGTTGGCGAGACCCGGCAGCAGGTGACACTGCGCCTGGGCATTTTGAGCAATCAACATGGGTTCAGCCATCGAAAATCTCCTCCCTTGTGTGAAAAGTAAAATCCAGCCTCTAGGTTAAATCAACATTCAAGGAATTCCCGATGGCTGGCCACAGTAAATGGGCAAATATTCAGCACCGAAAGGGCCGACA
>NZ_CALBEX010000016.1 GCF_937889215.1 uncultured Limnohabitans sp. | reverse complement strand
AGGCGCCGACGGGGGCAAACTTTCCGAGCCGAAGGTGCCGGCCTGCGGGGGGCTGAGCTGCGGGGGGGGCGGCATGTTGGGCATTGAGGGGGCACAAACTCGGAGATCCAAGACCTCCTGTAGGATTTGCGGGGAACAACACCGCTACAAGACCCCTATGCACCCCGGCCCCCTCCTTTTTTGCGGCGACCCGCACGGCCAGTGGCAGCACATCATTGATGCGGCCCTGCACGCCAACGCCCGTGCGGTCATCCTGCTCGGCGACCTGGAGCCCGCACGCCCGCTGCACATCGAGCTGGCCGCCATTTGGGAGCGCGTCTGGTTCATCCACGGCAACCACGACACCGACCACCCGGACCACTTCGCCAACGTCTGGCACCGCAAACACACCGAGCGCCACCTGCACGGGCGCGTCGTCACCCTGCCCTGCGGCACGCGCATTGCCGGGCTTGGCGGCATTTTTCGGGGTGCCGTCTGGTACCCCAAAGACGCTCAAGCCCCCAAATTTCGCAACCGCGACGAACACACCCGCCTCACACCGCACCGGGAACGCTGGCAGGATGGCGTGCCGCTGAAACACTGGTCCAGCATTTACCCCGATGAAGTTGCGCAACTGGCCACGCTGCAAGCCGACATCTTGATCACCCACGAAGCGCCCGGCTACCACGAACACGGCTTCACTGCGCTCGACGCGCTGGCCCGCCGAATGGGCGTGCGCACTGCGGTGCATGGCCACCAACACGACTGCATCGACAGCAGCGCCCGCTGGGCAGCACAGGGATTCCAAAGTTTTGGGGTCGGTCTGCGCGGGGTGATGCAGGCCTGACCACGGGGCCAGGGCCTGGCCCAAGCCGGCGAAGCCCTCAGGCCAATGTGTATTGCGCAGCCAGCTTCAAAAAGCCCGGAACATCGGGGTCAATGCCCGTTTCAGACGCCAAAATCTGGCCCACCTCAGGCGCAATTTCAGCGGCACGCTGGGCATCCAAGAACAGCAGCCTTGAGCGTCGTGCCAACACATCCTCCAAGCGCAGTGCGTACTCGTAGCGCGCTGCAAACCTCACCATGGCCTCACTCAAACTGGGGGTCAGCCAATTTTGCGTGCCAGGCAATTGCCCCAGCCAAACTTGCTCACTGCCGTAAGAATGCACCCCCTCCGGCTCGGACATCGAAACACGGGCCGCCGCATCAGACGCTGCATTTGCACCCGCATCCGCGCCAACCAGTGGCATGTCCTCGGTTTGCGCCGGGCCGCGAGAAGCCAAGAGCCCGCTGTCCACACACCTGTCCAACACCTCTTGCGCCATGGCACGGTAAGTGGTCCATTTGCCCCCCGTCACCGTGACCAAACCCGATCGACTGACCACCACCGTGTGTTCGCGGCTCAGCGCCTTGGTGTTATTGCCCTCATCCTGCGGCGGCTTGACCAGCGGGCGCAAGCCCACCCAAATGCTTTTCACATCGCTGCGCTTGGGGGGGTAGCGCAAGTAGCGCGCCGACTCCTGCAAGATGAAATCAATCTCTTCTTCAAAGGCCAAAGGCTCACGGGCCAAATCGTCACGCGGCGTGTCGGTGGTGCCCAAAATCACTTGGCCCAACCAAGGCACGGCAAACAACACGCGGCCATCGGCGGTTTTGGGAATCATCAAACCCGCATGGCCGGGCAAAAACTTCTTGTCCACCACCATGTGCACACCCTGGCTAGGTGCAACCATCCGTTGTTGGGCACCGTCTTGTGCACGCAAAGCGTCCACCCAAACACCTGTCGCGTTGACCACACAACGCGCCTCGATGGTGTGGGTCTCGCCCGTCAGCGCATCTTCTGCTTGCAAGCCACACACGCGTTCATCGGCGTAGCGCAAGCGCGTGGCCCGCATGTGATTGAGCAACAGCGCCCCTCGAAGGGCTGCGCTGCGCGCCAAAGCCAGCGCCAACTTGGCATCGTTGAACTGGCCGTCCCAATACTTCACACCACCGCGCAAACCCGCCATTTGCACCGAAGGCAAACACCGCTCGGTCTCTTGGCGCGACAAAAACACGGTGGCCCCCAGACCGGACTTGCCTGCCAAAGCGTCATAAGCCTTCAGGCCGACACCGTAAAAAGGCTTTTCCCACCAGGCATACAGCGGCATGACAAACGGCAAGGGCTGTGCAATGTGCGGGGCGTTGCGCAGCAAAGTGCTGCGCTCATGCAGGGCTTCACGCACCAAGGCGATGTTGCCCTGCGCCAAATACCGTACCCCCCCATGCACCAACTTGGTGGAACGCGAAGATGTCCCTTTGGCAAAGTCATCCGACTCCACCAACACCACCCGATAACCCCGCGAAGCCGCATCCAATGCCAAACCCAAGCCCGTGGCCCCGCCGCCCACAATCGCCAGGTCATACACCGTCTGAGGGCTCAACCGGGCCAAAAGGTCGTTGCGGCGCGTTGGCAACGGCTGTTCATGCTGCGACACCGGGTGCAAACAGGGTTCCATCTCTGGGCTTTTCATTGTTGATCGAAATTTTTCTTTTGGCCATGGAATTTACCATTTTAAATGTTCGTTTTTGTTCGATGTGGCGTTGTGCCCGTCTGCAACTGCGTGGAAAATAACCCCCATGAATGCCAATCCCCGACAAATCACGCTGCTCAAAGTGGTCCAAGAACTCGGCTCCGTGAGCGTCGAGCAACTGGCCGACAAGCTGGGCGTCACACTGCAAACGGTGCGCCGCGACGTGCAGCGCCTGGCCGAGACCGGGCAATTGACACGTTTTCATGGTGGCGTGCGCGTGCCCAGCTCGACCACAGAAAACCTTGGTCATCAGCTGCGGGTCAACCTCAACGCCAAGGCCAAAACACGCATTGCCCGCAGCGTGGCGGCAGCGGTGCCCAACGACTGCTCGCTGATCTTGAACATTGGCACCACCACCGAAGCCATCGCCCGAGCGCTGCTGGGCCACAACGGCCTGCGCGTGATCACCAACAACCTGAACGTGGCGAGCATCCTGAGCGCCAACCCCAACAGCGAAGTCATCGTCGTGGGCGGCGTGGTGCGCGGGCGCGATCACGGCATCGTGGGCGAAGCGGCGGTGGACTTTATTCGCCAATTCAAAGTCGACATTGCACTGATCGGCATCTCAGGCATCGAAGCCAACGGCTCGCTGCGCGACTACGACTACCGCGAAGTCAAGGTCTCGCAAACCATCCTCACGCATGCCCGAGAAGTGTGGCTGGCGGCCGACCACAGCAAGTTCAACCGCCCGGCCATGGTCGAAGTGGGCAACATCTCACACATCGACCATTTGTTCACCGACGCCCCGCCCCCCGACCCCTTTGCCGCCCTGCTCGCTGAGGCACAAGTGCAGCTCCACATCGCCGACTGAGCCGTCGACTGTCCCAACGACGACTCCGCTCAATGCCCCGCTCACTGCCCCGCTCACTGCCTTGTTCAGCGATCCGCACCTTCACCCGACCCCGAACGTACCTCACCACACCATGACCTACCTCCTCGCCCTCGACCAAGGCACCACCAGCTCGCGCAGCATTGTGTTCAACCCCCAAGGCCAAATAGTGGCCATGGCGCAGCAAGAGATCACGCAGATTTATCCCCAGCCCGGCTGGGTCGAACACGACCCCCTGCAAATTTGGCAAACCCAACTCGCCACCATGGTCGAGGCGCTGGCCAAAGCCGGCATCAGCGCAAGCGAGTTGTCGGGCATGGGCATCACCAACCAACGCGAAACCACCGTGGTGTGGCACAAAAGCACAGGCCAGCCCATCTGCAACGCCATCGTTTGGCAAGACCGCCGGGCCGAACCCGCCTGTGTGGCCCTGCGCGAACAAGGCCTGACCGACACCATCCAAGCCAAAACCGGCTTGCGGGTGGACGCGTATTTTTCGGGCACCAAACTGCAATGGATTTTGGACAACGTGCCCCACGCCCGCGCCCAAGCCGAGCGCGGCGAATTGCTCTTTGGCACCGTCGACAGCTGGCTCATGTGGCAACTCAGTGGCGGGGCCGTGCACGCCACCGACGTGAGCAACGCCTCGCGCACCATGCTCTTCAACATCCACACCCACCAATGGGACGCGGACTTGCTGGCGGCGCTGCGCATCCCCGAAAGCATGATGCCCACCGTCAAAGCCTCCAGCGCCATCTATGGCCAAGCCCGCCCCGAGCTGCTGGGCCACACCGTCACCATCGGCGGCGTGGCGGGCGACCAGCAAAGCGCGCTGTTTGGGCAAGCCTGCTTTCAGGCGGGCATGGCCAAAAACACCTATGGCACCGGCTGCTTCATGCTCATGCACACAGGCGGCTCGGCCATGCAATCGCACAACGGCTTGATCACCACCAGCGCAGCCCAAGTCCATGCGCCAGCCCAATACGCGCTCGAAGGCAGCGTGTTTGTGGGGGGTGCCGTGGTGCAGTGGTTGCGCGACGGCTTGGGCGTCATTCGCCACAGCCATGAAGTGCAAGCCCTGGCCGAAAGCGTGCCCGACTCGGGCGGCGTCATGGTCGTGCCCGCCTTCACGGGCCTGGGCGCGCCCTACTGGAAACCCGACGCACGCGGCGCCATCACGGGGCTCACACGCGGCAGCACCGCAGCGCACATCGCCCGTGCCGCGCTGGAAAGCATCGCCTTCCAAAGCGCCGCCTTGCTGCAAGCCATGGGGCGCGACCTGTCGCAAGCGGGCGTGGCCCGCGTGCAAGAGCTGCGCGTCGACGGCGGCGCGTGCGTCAACGACTTGCTCATGCAAATCCAAGCCGATTTGCTGGGGCTGGATGTGGTGCGCCCCGAAGTGGTGGAAACCACCGCGCTCGGCGCCGCCTATTTGGCAGGCCTGTCGACCGGCGTGTACGCCAACACCGACGAGCTGAGCACCCTTTGGCGCGCAGAACGCCGCTTCAGCCCCCAGCGCCAACCCCACTACGCCGCAGAGCAAATGGCGCTGTGGGAAAACGCGGTGCGCAAAACGGTGCTGTGAATGAAAACGCCGGCCCCATAAAGATGGCATTGCCCCTGAGCTTGCCATTTGTAGGTCGGCGGCTTGAGTCCCGACATGGAGCCTTAGCCGAAGCCGGCCATCAGCGTGGGCCGCTGCAGGTGCCTGTTTTGGCCATATTGAGTTTGGCAATGGCCGCTTTGCCACGCGCTTCAGAGACTCTTTCAAGATCAGCGCCCTCCACCACCAAACCGACCTTGGTGTATTGGCGAATGAAATACGTCTGACCCGGTTCGACCATCAGCTCCATCGCGTTGGGCGAGAACTCGGATTCGGTTTCAATCTTGTGCTTTCTACCGCCTTCAACTTCGGTGTAGAAAAAGACATCCGGGCCACTTTCACCCAGGCACTTGCCATTGATCCAAAGGTCTTTTTTGAGCATCTTGCCCATCCAACTGTCACGGCAAATGTAGATGCCCACTGTGCCTTGACTTGGCGCGTTGAACGCTTTGGACTTTGACGATGAACTTGGGGGCTCCATATCGACAGTGGCACATCCGGAAACCACCAAAGTGGCAGCCAGCAGCAGAGCAGAAACTGTTTTCATGGTGAGGTTTGCGTCGTGGACAGCCTTGATGGCTTCACGCTTTTTATGTTTATTTGGATTGCATATTTTCAATTATTGATAATTTAAAATGCCTTATTTGCTGTTTCCATTTGTGAATGGCGTCGAAACGATACCTGGCTGATCAGCCCCACCGCATGGGCGTGCTCACCACGGTGCACGACCACCAACACGACAGCATCATCCGCAAAAGGCCATCAACGAATCTTTTTGTAAGAGCCCACCCCGTGGGCGATGGGCGTGGCACACGCCCTGCAAACCATCGCCAACTCAATCCGGCAAATGCTTGGCCAAATCCATGCTGTCATGAAGCAAGCGAATGACATCGATGGCTTGACCGTCCGCCATCCTGAAAACCACCAAATGGCGGCCTTTTCTGCCCAGTCGTACGACATGCAGTGTCCGAATACCCAACCCAATATCGTCGCGCACTTTGCTGCCAACAATATTGGGGCCATCGGTCAGCGCCTCCAATGCAAGCGTCAGCGTCTCAAGGCAGTCATCCGCCTGAAGTGCACC
>NZ_CALBEX010000015.1 GCF_937889215.1 uncultured Limnohabitans sp. | reverse complement strand
CAGGCTGTGACGGTTTCACCCAGAAACATCACGCCATAGGCGATGGCAAACACCGGGACCAGAAAGGTGACCGTCAGCGCCCGTGCAGGCCCCGAGTTTTCGATCAACTTGAAGTACAGGATGTAGGCCACGCCGGTACAAAGTACCCCCACCACCAGCAAAGCCCCCCAGGCCGAGGCACTGGGCCAGTGGTCCGGGCGGAACCACAGCGCAGGCAGGGCCAAGGCCAAAGTGGCCCCGATCTGGCTACCCGTGGCCGTGACCAAGGGCGGCAGGCTGGGGATGTGTTTCTTGGTGAAACTGGCCGACAAGGCGTAACAAGTCGTGGCCGCCAGGCAGGCCAGCACCGCCCAAGCCGGGGCAATGCCAGAAGCATTGGGCTTGAAGCTGGCTTGCCCGCCGGCGAGCAACACCACGCCACCAAAGCCAATGGCCAAGCCCAAGGTGCGTGACAGGCTGGGTTTGTCACCCAGCCAAAGCCAAGCCACCACCGCGCCAAACAGCGGAACAGTGGCGTTCAGGATGGACGAGAACCCGGTGGTGATGTGCATCACGGCAAAGGAATACAGCGCAAACGGGATGCCGCTGTTGAGCACGCCCACAAACAACACCGGTTTCCAGTGGCGACGCAGGTCGGCCCAGTGGCCTTTGGCCAGCAAGATCGGCAACAAAAAGAGTGCGGCAATGCTCACCCGAATCGCGGCGGTGGGCAATGCCCCGAGTTCTAACGCTGCCTGACGCATGAACAAAAAAGAAGAACCCCAGATGGCGGCCAGGATCAGAAAGTCGGCCAGCCAGCCTTTGGCGGGAAATGCATGCATAAATCAAGTCAGGTGACGGGATGGCCTTCCAGCCGCAGCAGCGCTTGCTTGCGCCACAGCCCGCCTGCGTAGCCCGTGAGTTGGCCACCGGCACCCAAAATGCGGTGGCAAGGCACGATGATACTCACTGGATTTCGCCCCACGGCCGCACCCACGGCACGCACGGCCTGAGGATTGTTCAATTGCCTTGCCGCATCGCCATAGCTTTGGTGCGCGCCACAAGGGATGGACAGCAAAACGCGCCAGACCGATTGCTGGAAGGGCGTGCCTGCTGACAAATCCAAAGGCAGATCAAACGATGTCAATTGGCCTGCAAAGTAGGCCGTCACCTGGGCTGCGGCCTTTTGCAGCAAGGGCTGGAGCTCACCATTTGGCCACTGCTGGCGCTGGACTTCGGTGGGGCCGTGTTTTTGACCGTCAAACCACAGGCCGCACAGGCCTTGGGTGCTGGCCGCCAGCGTGATCGGGCCCAAGGGGCTGTCGATGCGAAGAGCGCTCAAGGGCTGCATGGTTGGCCTTTTGAAAGCATGGTGGATGGGGGTAATGTTAGCGCGGCCCGCCTACAATCTCGTTTTCAGAATGATCCAAGCCGCAGTGGCTTTTTGACCGGCACAACGCATGCAAATCACCCCTTCCATCTTCAAAGCCTATGACATCCGCGGCGTGGTGCCGTCGACCTTGAATGCCCAAGTGGCCGAGGGCTTGGGCAAAGCCTTTGGCACGCATGCCTTGGCCGAAGGCCAGACCACGGTGGCTGTAGGGCGCGACGGCCGACTGAGTGGCCCGGACCTGTCGGCTGCGCTCATTCGCGGCCTGGTGGCCGCAGGCATCCAGGTCATCGACATCGGCTTGTCCACCACCCCCATGCTCTACTTTGCGGCCAGCACCGCGTGCCAAAGCGGCATCCAGGTGACGGGCAGCCACAACCCCAAGGACTACAACGGCTTCAAGATGGTGCTGGGCGGTCGTGCCATTTATGGCGACGAAATCCAGGGCCTGCGCCAGATGATGGAAGCCGAAACCTGGCAGCCGATGGGCGGTGGCAGTGTGACGCACTTGGACGTGCTGGCCGACTACACCCAGCGCATCGTGGGCGACGTGAAGTTGTCGCGCCCCATGAAGATCGTGATCGACTCGGGCAACGGCATTGCAGGCGCCTCAGCCCCCGGCATCTTCCGCGCTTTGGGCTGCGAAGTGATTGAGCTGTTCAGCGAGGTGGACGGCAACTTTCCCAACCACCACCCCGACCCCAGCAAGCCGGAAAACCTGCAAGACTTGATCAACGCCCTGAAAACCAGCGGGGCCGAATTGGGCCTGGCCTTTGACGGCGACGGCGACCGCCTGGGCATCGTCACCCAAGACGGCAATAACATTTACCCCGACCGCCAGATGCAATTGTTTGCCGAGGACGTGCTCAGCCGCGTGCCGGGCGGCACCATTTTGTTTGACGTGAAATGCTCGCAACGCCTGGCACCGGCCATCGAGGCCGCAGGCGGCCAGCCCTTGATGTACAAAACAGGGCATTCCCTGATCAAGGCCCAGATGCGGGCCATCGAGGCTGCAGGCGGCCAGGCCCCCTTGGGCGGCGAGATGAGCGGGCACATCTTCTTCAAGGAACGTTGGTATGGTTTTGACGACGGCACTTACGCCGGTTGCCGTTTGCTTGAAATCGTCAGCAGAGCGCCCGATGCGAATGCGGTGCTGAACGCCTTGCCCACCAGTTTCAGCACACCCGAGCTGAACGTGGCCTGCGCCGAGGGCGAGCCGCACGACGTGACCCCGTGCGTTGCAATTTTTGGCCGGTGATCTGTTCAAGCCCCCAGCACAGGTGTTCACCATCGACGGCCTGCGTGTCGACTGGCCCGATGGTTTTGGTTTGATCCGCGCCTCCAACACCACACCGGTGCTGGTGCTGCGCTTTGAGGGCCAGACCGAAGCGGCGTTGCACCGCATCGAAACCGAGATGTTGGCGCTGTTGCGATCGGTCAAGCCCGATGCGCAAGTACAAGCTTCGGCGCATTGAGACGGTCTGTCACGAATGACCGACATGAATCCCGCCAATGCCGCGCTGAGTCTGGACCCCGAGGTCATCGTTTTCAATCTGAAACAGCGCTACACAGGTGTTTCGGCCACCATCAATGCTTTGGTGCCTGTGCAGGCGGAGCAATGGCGATTGGGTTTTTGCGGCACGCGCATGTCCAATGGCATTGATGGGATGACGCTGGGCCAAGCCATCCGCTTGTCTCGCAAACCCGCCGAAGGCCGTGCATTTCGCATCTGGCATGTGCGCCGCGACCCGGAGATGATGGCCGCCATTTTTGCCCGCGACGTGTTGCGCTTGCCGATCAAGTTGGTGTTCACCTCGGCGGCCCAGCACTTGCACGGGGCCTTTCCGCGTTGGTTGATTTCCAAAATGGATGCGGTCATCTCGACCACGCCGCTGGCGGCCTCTTTTGTGCCCAACACCACGGCGGTGGTGCCCCACGGCATTGATTTGTCGCGTTTTTCACCTCCGCCCGACAAGCGCAAAGCTTGGCAGGATTCGGGATTGCCCGGTGCGTACGGCATTGGTGTCTTTGGCCGTGTGCGCCCCGACAAAGGCAGCGATGTGTTTGTGGACGCCATGATCGACGCTCTGCCCCGATTGCCCGGTGCCACCGCCGTGATCGCCGGCCTGGCTCAACCCAAGCACCAGGCGTATCAGGACGCACTGAAAGCCAAAATTGCGGCAGCAGGCTTGAGCGACCGCATCGTTTTTTTGGGTGAAGTGCCCGCGGGCCAGGTGCACCTTTGGTACCAACGCTGTTGGCTGTGTGTGGCTTGTCCGCGCTACGAGCCCTTTGGGCTCACCCCCTTTGAGGCGGCGGCCACCGAATGCGCGCTGGTGTGTTCGCGCACAGGTGCCTTTGACCAACTGGCCATCCCGGGTTTGACCGGGGAGATGGTGGACACCGGCGATGCCCCGGGTTTGGCGCAAGCCGTTTTGTCCGTCTTGAGCGACCATGAACAGGTCTTGCGCATGGGGCAAGCTGCCCGCCAGCGTGTGGTGACCCATTTTTCTTTGGCCAAAGAGGCCGAAGGCATTGGGCGCGTTTACGCACAATTGTTCGCCGATGCTTGACGCCAAAGGGGCCACGCCGACGCCCGCTAAAAAACGCTGGTTTGAGTCGCTGGCGCTGGTGGCATACGGGCTGTTGATGCGCGCTTTGCAGCCCCTGCTGCGCCGCAAATTGCAGCGCCGTGGGCGGCAAGAGCCTGGTTATTTGCAACACATGCCCCAGCGCTTTGGTGTCTACGACACCCCCGCTTTGACGCCCGGCAGTGTTTGGGTGCATGCCGTGTCTTTGGGCGAGACCCGGGCGGCGAGTTTGCTGGTCGATGCCTTGCGCCAGCGCCTGCCGGGCATGCGTTTGCTGCTGACCCACAGCACCGCCACGGGTTGGACTCAGGGCCAGAGCCTGCTCCAGCCCGGCGATGTTCAAGCCTGGTTGCCATGGGATACACCCCAAGCCACCCAGCGGTTTTTGCAGCACCACCGCCCCCGTTTGGGCATCTTGATGGAGACCGAAATTTGGCCCGCTTTGGTGCGAGCCTGCCAGCGGCAAGGTGTGCCCTTGTTTTTGGCCAATGCGCGTTTGAATGCCCGCTCACTGCGCGCAGCGCAGCGCATGTCTTGGCTTGCCGGGCCTGCTTACCGCGGCCTCTGTGGTGTGTTGGCCCAATCTCAGGCCGATGCCGCCCGGCTGCGCACCATCGGGGCACCCGTGAAGGCGGTCTTGGGCAACCTCAAATTTGATGTGCAAGCCCAACCCTTGGCCTTGGCGCTGGCCCAGCAATGGCGTCAGCAATGGACGCTGCAGGGCGTGCCCCGTCCGGTGGTCATGTTGGCCAGCACCCGAGAAGGGGAAGAAGCCCTGTGGCTGGACGCGCTGGCAGCGCAGCCGCAGCGCCGAGCCGCGTTGCAGGCGGCAGGTGTTTTGTGGTTGTTGGTGCCCCGACATCCCCAGCGCTTTGACGCTGTGCATGCCCAGGTGCAAGCCTGGGGTTGGTCGGTTTTTCGGCGCACTGCTTTGCCAAGCGAGGGGCAGGCCTGGCCGGCTGCTGCAGCGCAGGCAGAGGTGTGCTTGGGCGACAGCTTGGGCGAAATGCCGCTGTATTTTCAGGCCGCCGACATGGCTTTGTTGGGCGGCAGTTTCATGTCTTTGGGTGGGCAAAACCTGATCGAAGCGGCAGCCTTTGGGTGCCCCGTGGTGATGGGGCCGCACACCTTCAATTTTGCCGAAGCCGCTGAACAAGCTGTGGCAGCAGGCGCGGCCCAAGGGGTGCTCGACATGGACGCGGCTTTGGACCAGGTGTTGGCCTGGACTCATGACCGTGCGGCCTTGGCCTTTGCCCGCCAAGCAGGCCTGGATTTGGTGGCGCAAAGCCGGGGCGCCGCCGACCGGTATGCCCAGGCGTTGCTGGCCCTTGTGTCGCAGCGCCCGCAGCACGCTGGGCCAGACACGCAAAAGGCCTGAGTCTTTCGACGCAGGCCTGTACTTTGAGGGGGGCAAGTCGGCCCCCGCCTGACGCGGGAGGCCTGAGCGCGGCAGCGGTTTACTTTTGCAGCAGCGCGTCGATGCCTTGCACATCGCTGCCCTTGAGCACACCTGCCGCTTGGCGCAGCTTCAGTTGACCCAACAGCACATCGTGGCGGGCCTTGGCCAGATCACGCTTGGTTTGGAAGAGTTGGCTTTGGCTGTTGAGCACATCGATGTTGATGCGCACGCCCACTTGGTAGCCCAGTTTGTTGGCGTCCAAAGCGCTTTGGCTGGAGGCCTCAGCGGCTTGCAAGGCCTTGATCTGGCTCAGGCCTGCTTGCACGCCAAAGAAAGCCGTGCGGGTGGCCTGGGCCACGCTGCGCTGGGCCGCTTCCAGGTCGCTGCGGGCTTTGTCTTGCAAGGCCACGGTTTCCTTGATCCGGTTTTGTGTGGCGCTGCCTGTGTAAAGCGGCAGGTTCAGGGCCAGCCCGATGGTGGCGGCGTTGGTGTTGGGCTGGCTGACGGAACCGTTGCGGTAACGCGTCATGCCGTAACTGGCATTCAAGTCCAGCGTGGGCAGGTGGCCTGCTTTGGCTTTGGCGATTTCAAGCCGCGCCACTTCCAGCGCAATGCGGGCTTGGGCCAGGTTGCCATTTTCCTGCTCGGATTGCGCCACCCAGTTGTCGACTGTGCCGGTTTGTAAGCCGTCAATGTTGGCCGCTGGACGCA
>NZ_CALBEX010000014.1 GCF_937889215.1 uncultured Limnohabitans sp. | reverse complement strand
CAAAGTGCATCAATGGCGCGCAACTTTTCAGGGTCGAAACTTGCATATTCTTCCCAATATCTGCCAGACGCCACCCAGTAGCCGAGTTCAGACTCTGCACGCAGTGCTTCTTGAACTTCCTGCGTTCTGGCCATCGGCGCCTTGGGCTTTTCTGTCATTTGCGAGAGGGCTTCGAAATCAAGCCGTGGAAACATCAATCGCGAGCTGGGACGCGTTGACAAATTGACAATGGCGCAAGCCTCGAGTTTGGCCATGGCGAGCAATCGCAAGGATTTGGCTTCAAGGCTTTGCAGCGTGACATCTTCTCGCAAGGGATCGGCCGCACCGCAACCGTAGAAATGCGTTGGCTGGCCGGCTTGTGCTTCATAGACCATGTCGCAACCGATGTAAGCGATGACATCGGGCTTCAGGGCGCCCAGTGCCCAATAACCGGCGGTGAAACACATCGTGCCGCCCGCATACACAAAGCCGCCAAACGCATTTTGTTCTGGCACAAATTCGGTGGCTGTGATGACTTGCTTGCCTTCCAGTGCCTCTGCGCTGGGGTGCCTGTCCAAAGGAAAGTCTTCGGTGTAGATCCAACAATTCCAAGAAGGGCAAGCCATCCAGGCGTTGTTGATCACGACAACGTGAGAAAACCCCGATGTGTCCCAGCCCGCAGTCCTGATGGCATCGGGGGCGCTGCCCACAATCAACACTTTTTTTAGCGAAGTTTTCATGAATTATTCAATATCAATGACGAACTGATGGTTGATGCTTGAGATGACACCTTGATGAATTTGGGGTTGCGCTTTGGCCCTTTGTTCCACTGCTTTTTCGATGTCTGGGTGTCAACCCTGTGGGCTTTTTTTGCCGTGGCAGCCTCTCGATTGACGGCTTGAATCAGCGTTTCATGGGCGCGTCAGGCAAGACCCGTCGGAACATGCTTTCCACCTCGGTAGCGATGCTGGACCATTCCCATTTATGAATGCTGGCAGCGGCATCTTGGCGTGCTTCTTGTACGGTGATGATTTTTTGGGTGATGGCCAAAGCGCGTAAGACGAAGCGTTGTGGGTCTTCATCCGGTACCAGCCAACCATTGCGCCCGTCTTCAATGACTTCTTTGGCCGCTGCGCAGTCATAGGCCAGCACCGGTGTGCCACTGGCCATGGCTTCCAGGGTCACGTTGCCAAATGTTTCTGTCAGGCTTGGAAACAGCAAGAGATCGGCACTGGCATAGGCCACGGCCAATTGTGCGTGTGAGGCCATGCCCATGAACACGGCATCTGGGCACATGGCTTGGAGCTTGGCACGGTAGGGTCCATCGCCGCAAAAAACGAGCTTCACGTTGCGCTGGT
>NZ_CALBEX010000013.1 GCF_937889215.1 uncultured Limnohabitans sp. | reverse complement strand
GCTTTTGGCAGGGCTTCTTTGACTGCTTTAGGAGCGCCGTCCACCAAGTCTTTGGCTTCTTTCAAGCCCAGACCGGTGATTTCGCGCACAGCTTTAATCACGGACACTTTGTTTGCGCCAGTTTCCAACAAGACAACGTTGAATTCTGTCTGCTCTTCAGCAGCAGCAGCACCGCCACCACCGGCAGCAGCAGGAGCGGCCATAGCGGCAGCGCTCACGCCAAATTTCTCTTCGATGGCTTTCACCAGTTCGTTGAGTTCCATGACCGTCATGCTGTCCAGCGCGGTCAAAAATGCGTCTTTATCGAATGCCATTTTTATTTCCTAACAATTGGTTAAAACACGAACGCTGGCCTTAAGCGGCAACAGCTTCGCCTTCGCCTTTTTTGGCCGCCAGAGCACCCAACACCACGGCGGTGCGGGACATTGGCGACATCAACAAGCCACACAACTGGGCCAACAAAACTTCTTTCGAAGGGATGCTTGCCAATTGCTTAACGCTGTTCACGTCCAAAGCTTTGCCTGCAAATGCACCTGCACGAATGACCAACTTGTCGTTGGTTTTCGCAAAGTCAGTCACCACTTTCGCGGCGGCTACTGCATCTTCAGAAAAGCCATAGATCAGCGGACCGGTCATTTGGTCGGCGACAACTTCAAACTGCGTACCTGTCACAGCACGGCGGGCCAAGGTGTTTTTCAACACCGTCAGCGAAACGCCGAGGCTACGAGCTTTGACGCGCAGGTTGGTCATGTCAGCGACCGTGATGCCACGGTACTCCGCTATCACCAGCGTTTGAGCTTTAGCGGCGAGTTCGGTCACTTCGGAAATGACCGCTTCTTTCTCACTGCGATTCAGACTCAAGGTCTACTCCTTTATATGTGTTGTCCGGGTTGCCCCTTGAACACGCCTATTTGCAGCGACCAACTGTTTTGGATCTTCATCCATCTGCAGCGGGATCGCCATCTGCGTTGGCCCAAACTTTCAAGCGAACTTGGCGGTTTGTCGATTAAGCACATCGGGTGTGCACCAACGGTCTTGGATGACCTGCCTTTCTTTTACAAGATCAGCAGCCCACCACATTGAGCCAGCCTATCGGATGGCTCAAATTTCTATCGCCATCAAGCTGCGATGGATTGTGTGTCGACGCGAACGCCCACACCCATGGTCGAAGACACCGCAATTTTGCGCAGGTAAACACCTTTGCTTGTGGCTGGCTTGGCCTTCACCAAAGCTTCAACCAGGGCGGCCAAGTTGCCTTGCAACTTGTCTGTGTCGAAAGAACGGCGGCCAATCGTGCCATGCACGATACCGGCTTTGTCCACGCGGAACTGAACTTGACCGGCTTTGGCATTGCGCACAGCTGTCGCCACGTCAGGCGTCACAGTGCCCACTTTGGGGTTAGGCATCAGACCACGTGGGCCCAAAATTTGACCCAAGGTACCGACCACACGCATCGCGTCAGGTGCGGCAATGACCACGTCGAAAGGCATGTCGCCAGCTTTCACGCGGGCAGCCAGGTCGTCCATACCGACCACGTCTGCACCAGCGGCCAGGGCTTCTTCAGCTTTGGCGCCTTGGGCGAACACGGCCACACGGGCGGTCTTGCCGGTGCCGTTAGGCAACACGACCGCGCCACGCACGACTTGGTCAGACTTCTTGGCATCGATACCGAGCTGCACAGCCACGTCGATCGACTCGTCGAACTTGGCAGTGGCGCACTCTTTGACCATGGTCAAAGCATCAGCCAAGGCGTACAGCTTCAGGCTGTCCACTTTGCCAACGAGGGCTTTTTGTTTTTTGGTGAGTTTGGACATTTACACGCCCTCCACATTCACGCCCATGGAACGGGCAGTACCAGCGATGGTGCGAACGGCTGCGTCCAGATCGGCAGCGGTCAGATCTTTCATCTTGGCGTTGGCAATTTCTTCGAGCTGAGCGCGGGTGATCTTGCCCACTTTTTCCAAACCTGGTTTGGTAGAAGCTTTGTCGATCTTGATGGCCTTCTTGATCAAAGTCGCTGCAGGTGGCGTCTTGATGATGAAGGTGAAGGATTTGTCTGCAAACGCTGTGATGACCACAGGCAATGGCAGGCCCGGCTCGACGCCTTGGGTCTGGGCGTTGAACGCCTTGCAGAATTCCATGATGTTCAAACCACGTTGACCCAATGCTGGACCAATAGGTGGTGATGGATTGGCTTTACCAGCTGGCACTTGCAGCTTGATGAAGCCGACGATTTTTTTCGCCATGCTTTTCTCCTTGCGGGTTGTAACGCTTGGGATCGTTTGATCCTCAGCTCCCCGGGGTTAACGACTCAAGATCAAGAACCAGCGCCGAGTCGGGAAGCGCAAGTTCGGAAAAGTGAAAACGATCAGGTCTTTTCGACTTGACCGAATTCGAGTTCAACCGGTGTGGCGCGACCAAAGATCGTGACCGACACACGCATCTTGTTGCGCTCGTAATTGACTTCTTCCACCGTGCCATTGAAGTCCGTGAACGGGCCTTCTTTGACGCGGATGTATTCACCGACTTCAAACTCCACCTTGTGGCGTGGCTTGTCAGTGCCTTCTTGCATCTGGTTGACGATTTTGGCGACATCAGCCTCAGAAATCGGCGCTGGTCGGTTTTTAGCCCCACCCACAAAGCCGGTGACTTTGTTGGTGTGCTTGACCAAATGCCAAGTTTCGTCGTCCATGATCATTTCAACCAATACATAGCCAGGGAAAAACTTGCGTTCCGTGGTCCGTTTTTGGCCATTTTTAATCTCAACCACCTCTTCGGTGGGCACCAAAATGCGGCCAAATTTTGTTTCCATGCCCGAACGCGTGATGCGCTCGATGATGTTGCGCTCGACTGCTTTTTCCATCCCCGAATAAGCATGAACCACGTACCATTTCAGGTCGGGGTTGGTCGAAGAGCCGGCCATGGCCGCGTTGACTACAACATCGTTCATTATTTTTTCCACCCGAGAATCAGATCGTAAAAAACCCATTCCAGAGTTTTGTCAGTGAGCCAAAGGAACAAGGCCATCACCACCACAAAGGCAAATACATACAAAGTGATCTGCAAGGCTTCCTTGCGCTCAGGCCACACCACTTTTTTGGTTTCGCGCACGGCATCGCGCCCAAAACCAATCAACTGGCGACCGGACTCGGACGTGAAATACACCACAGCCGCCGCGATCAACGCCACCAACAAGCCGCCCCATTGGGCCAAACTGCCATGGGCGGACAACATGTAATAGGCAACCAAACCACCCATGACGAGCAACACGGCCAAAGCCAGGCGCATCTTGTCACCAGCAGCACTCACAGTTTGAACTTCGGACGTTGCCATACGGCTTGAAACCTTTGTTGAGCCCTCTTCAGAAGGACTCTTATCAGACAAGGAAGCCCGCTAGTGTCTAGCGGGCTTGAAATTCCACCTTTTCAGGTGGCAGGGGCAGTAGGAATCGAACCTACAACCTTCGGTTTTGGAGACCGACG
>NZ_CALBEX010000012.1 GCF_937889215.1 uncultured Limnohabitans sp. | reverse complement strand
AGCCCCGCGACCAAGGCGTCGGCCGTCACCATGGCTGCGTGCGCACCCGCCGCGAGCCCGAGCCCCGCGCAGGCGTGGTCCGACGCGGGCGGTTCCCCGGCCCTGAAGCAGGGCGGCCTGGGGCTCGCGCTCGCCAACGGCGCCCTCGCCAACGCCCAGGTCTGGCTCGCCCGCCTGGCCCGCATGGCCATTTACGAACGCTCACGGGAATGGACAGAAGCCACAGCCGTGGCCCGCTTGCTGGAGAGCTCAGGGGAGGCCAACTTCAGCGTCCGAATGGCGCACTACGAGTGCGAACGTGCGCTTGAAGCCGTGCAAAAAGGGGCCGCCGACCAAGCCCGGGAGTGGCTCATTCAAACCCTGCAAAGCCACCCGGATGCCGCCAGGCCGCGCATTTTGCTGGGCCAGCTTTATGCAAGCCAGGGCCAAAGTGCCCTCGCTTACGAGACTTTGGCGGTCTTGTTCGAGCGAAACGACATCACCGCGCCACTGGCCGCAGACAGCCTGGTCCAAGCCGCCCGGGCTTGCGACAGAACCCCTGAAGCCAGCCGCTTGCTGCAAACCCATTACCAGCGCCAGCCTTGCATCGATGTGTTGGACGCGATCACGGCCCTGAATTCAGAGCCACCCAGCGCAAGCACCGAGGCCGCGGCGTCACAGCGTTACCTGGACCACCTGCAAACCCACCCGTCATTGATAGCGGCCAGCCGATGGCTGACGGGCCACCAGCCTGGCCAGACGGCGCTGCCCGCACCTGTGCAAAAGGCCTTGGAACAGGCCACCAAGCCATTGGCACGCTACCGCTGCGCCGCTTGTGGCTTTGAAGCCAAAGCGCATTTCTGGCATTGCCCTGGCTGCCAAGCATGGGACAGCTACCCACCACGCCGGGTGGAAGAGCTTTAGCCTGCGATCAAACCAGCGTCTGTCCCCCAAAACCCACTACATGACCTCAACAAGTCGCCAAGGCGTGGGCTTTTGGCTTTTCTGAGTGCGCGCATGACAGAACAAGGGCAGCGATCCGCATAAAATGGCAGCTTGCACAGCAAGGAAGCTCCATGGCACGCACGCTCTACGACAAAATCTGGGACGAACACGTCGTCCACACCGAAGAAGACGGCACCTCCGTCCTCTACATCGACCGCCACTTGGTGCACGAAGTCACCAGCCCCCAAGCTTTTGAAGGCCTGCGCCAAGCCGGCCGCAAGGTCTGGCGCGTCAGCTCCATCGTGGCGACTGCCGACCACAACACCCCTACCACCGGCTGGGAGTTGGGCTACGACGGCATCACCGACCCGATCAGCAAAGAACAAATCACCACGCTCGACGCGAACATGGCGGAATACGGCTCCGCCGCTTTCTTCCCCTTCTTGTCCAAGCGCCAAGGCATCGTGCACGTCATTGGCCCAGAAAACGGCGCCACCCTGCCCGGCATGACCGTGGTCTGCGGCGACTCGCACACGTCCACCCACGGCGCGTTTGGTGCATTGGCGCACGGCATCGGCACTTCCGAAGTCGAGCACGTCATGGCCACCCAAACCCTTTTGGCCAAAAAAGCCAAGAACATGCTGATCAAGGTCGAGGGCAAGCTGGCCAACGGCATCACTGGCAAAGACATCGTGCTGGCCATCATCGGCAAGATCGGCACCGCTGGCGGCACCGGCTACACCATTGAATTCGCAGGTTCGGCCATCCGCAGCTTGAGCATGGAAGGCCGCATGACCGTCTGCAACATGGCCATCGAAGGCGGCGCGCGCGCGGGCCTGGTGGCGGTGGACGAAAAAACCATCGAGTACGTCAAAGGCCGTCTGCTCTCGCCCACGGGTGTGGAATGGGACCATGCCGTGGCCTACTGGAAAACCCTGCAGTCCGACCCCGGTGCGCACTTTGACGCCGTGGTGGAACTGGACGCCAGCGCCATCGTGCCGCAAGTCACTTGGGGCACTTCGCCCGAAATGGTGCTGGGCATCGACGCCCACACGCCCGATCCGGACAAAGAAAAAGACGACGTCAAGCGCGACGCCATTGAGCGTGCACTGACTTACATGGGTCTGCAGCCCGGAAAGGCCTTGGCCGACATCACCATTGACAAAGTCTTCATTGGCTCGTGCACCAACAGCCGCATCGAAGACATGCGCGAAGCCGCAGCCATCGTCAAAAAGCTCGGCCAAAAAGTGGCCAAGAACGTCAAGCTGGCCATGGTCGTGCCCGGCTCAGGTCTGGTCAAGGCGCAAGCTGAGGCGGAAGGCCTGCATGAAATCTTCAAGGCCGCTGGCTTTGAATGGCGCGAACCCGGCTGTTCCATGTGCTTGGCCATGAACGCCGACCGCCTGGAGCCCGGCGAACGTTGCGCCTCGACCAGCAACCGCAACTTCGAAGGCCGTCAGGGCGCGGGCGGGCGCACCCACTTGGTCAGCCCCGCCATGGCCGCCGCTGCTGCTGTGCACGGCCATTTTGTTGACATCCGAAAATTCGCCTGAAGCGCTCGAGGACCCCAACATGCAAAAATTCACCCTCCTCAAAGGCCTGGTGGCCCCGATGGACCGCGCCAACGTGGACACCGACGCCATCATCCCAAAGCAGTTCCTCAAGTCGATCCGCAAGACCGGCTTTGGCCCCAACCTGTTTGACGCATGGCGCTACTTGGACCCGGGTGAGCCTGGCCAAGACCCAAACAGCCGCAAACCCAATCCGGACTTCGTGCTGAACCAGCCGCGCTACCAAGGCGCTAGCGTGTTGCTGGCCCGCAAGAACTTCGGCTGCGGCTCCAGCCGCGAACACGCGCCCTGGGCGATCGACCAGTACGGCTTTCGCTGCGTGATCGCACCCAGCTTTGCCGACATCTTTTTCAACAATTGCTTCAAAAACGGCTTGCTGCCCATCGTGCTGCCAGAAGCCGTGGTGGCCCAGCTGTTCGACGAAGTCTTGGCTTTCCCCGGCTACGAACTCACGGTGGACCTGGAACGCCAAGTGGTGGTGCGCCCGCAGGGTGAAGAAATCCCGTTCGAGGTGCAGGCTTTCCGCAAGTTCTGTTTGATCAATGGTCTCGACGACATCGGCTTGACATTGCGCCACGCCGACAAGATCAAAGCTTTTGAAGCTGAGCGCCTGGCCACCAAACCTTGGCTGGCCCACACCGCCGTCAACGCCTAAGCCCCTGACAACACTGGAATTCTCATGAAAATCGCAGTCCTCCCCGGTGATGGCATCGGCACCGAAATCGTCGCCGAAGCCGTCAAAGTTTTGAACACGCTCGACTTGAAGTTCGAGATGGAAACCGCCTTGGTCGGCGGCGCGGCCTATGACGCTCATGGCCATCCCCTGCCCGAAGCCACGCTCAAGCTGGCCATGGACAGTGACGCCGTGCTGTTTGGCGCGGTCGGCGACTGGAAATACGACAAGCTCGACCGCCCTCTGCGCCCCGAGCAAGCCATTTTGGGCCTGCGCAAGAACATGGGCTTGTTCGCCAACTTCCGCCCTGCCATTTGCTACGAACAGCTGGTGGGTGCATCCAGCCTCAAGCCCGAGTTGATTTCGGGTCTGGACATCTTGATCATCCGCGAGCTGACTGGCGACATTTACTTTGGTCAGCCACGCGGCCGCCGCATCGCGACCGATGGCCACTTCCCTGGTGCTGAGGAAGCCTTTGACACCATGCGCTACTCCAAGCCCGAGATCGAGCGCATCGCGCATGTGGCCTTTCAGGCTGCCCGCAAGCGCAAGGCTGCGGGTAAAGAAGGCCGCGTGACCAGCGTGGACAAAGCCAACGTGCTCGAAACCTTCCAGTTCTGGAAAGACGTGGTCACCGAGGTCGGCAAAGAGTACCCCGACATCGCCCTGGACCACATGTACGTGGACAACGCGGCCATGCAATTGGTCAAGGAACCCAAGCGCTTTGACGTGGTGGTCACTGGCAATATGTTCGGCGACATCCTGAGCGACGAAGCCTCTATGCTCACGGGCTCCATCGGCATGCTGCCTTCGGCCAGCCTGAACACCAAGAACCAAGGCCTGTACGAGCCCAGCCACGGCAGCGCCCCCGACATCGCAGGCAAAGGCGTGGCCAACCCGCTGGCCACCATCTTGTCGGCCGCGATGATGCTGCGCTTCAGTCTGAACCAAGGCGAAGCCGCCGAACGCATCGAAGCGGCGGTGCAAAAAGTGCTGGCCCAAGGCCTGCGCACCGGCGACATTTACAGCGAAGGCACCACCAAAGTTGGCACCCGCGAAATGGGTGATGCGGTGGTCAAAGCGCTGGCTTAATGCCATCACGGATGCTGTCACGAATGCCAGGGCAGCTTCCATTACAATTTCAGTCATGTTTAACGCCCGCCTGTTCAACCTGAACTTTGCTTCTGCCGACACGGCAGCTGTTGGCGCGCGTTCAAGCACCAAAAAAACCACGACCATTACGGGCTGAAACGGCTCCGGTTTCGTCGTGCGCCCCCCGGCCAGACGAGCCGGGCAAACAGTCTGGTCAACCACTGTTTTAAAAACTGAAAGGGCGTTGAAATGAGCAAGTTAGTAGGTTTGGTCGGCTGGCGCGGCATGGTCGGCTCGGTTCTGATGGACCGCATGATGCAGGAAAAAGACTTTGACCTGATCGAGCCTTTGTTCTTCTCCACATCCAACGCGGGCGGCAAAGCCCCCTCGATGGCCAAGAACGAAACCACGCTGCAAGACGCTTTCAACATTGAGCAGCTCAAGCGCTGCGAGATCATCATCACTGCCCAAGGCGGCGACTACACCTCTGAGGTCTTCCCCAAGTTGCGGGCTGCCGGCTGGAACGGCCACTGGATCGACGCCGCATCGACCCTGCGCATGGAAAAAGACGCCGTGATTGTTCTCGATCCGGTCAACATGCCCGTGATCAAAAACGCCCTGGCCCACGGCGGCAACAACTGGGTGGGCGGCAACTGCACCGTCTCGTGCATGCTGATGGGCGTGGGCGCACTTTACAAGGCCGGTTTGGTCGAGTGGATGAGCACCCAGACTTACCAAGCGGCTTCGGGCGGCGGCGCACAACACATGCGCGAACTGCTGACCCAATACGGCACGCTGAACGCGGAAGTCAAAGCCCTGCTGGACGACCCCAAGAGCGCTATTTTGGAAATTGACCGCTTGGTGGTCGCCAAGCAACGCGCCCTGACCGCCTCTGAGACCGCCAACTTTGGCGTGCCGCTGGGCGGCTCGCTGATTCCTTGGATCGACAAAGATCTGGGCATCGGCAAAAACCGGGACGAAGCCGGTTGGGGCACGTCCAAAGAAGAGTGGAAAGGCATGGCCGAAACGAACAAGATTTTGGGCATGGGTGAAGGTTTTGACGCTGCTGCCATTCCCGTGGACGGTTTTTGCGTGCGGGTGGGTGCCATGCGTTGCCACAGCCAGGCCCTGACCTTCAAACTCAAAAAAGACGTGCCCGTGGCCGACATTGAGGCCATGATCGCAGCCGACAACGAATGGGTCCAACTGGTGCCCAATACCCGGGAGGCCACCATTAGGGCCTTGACACCCGTGGCGGTCACCGGCACCATGGCCATCCCCGTGGGACGAGTACGAAAGTTGACCATGGGACCGGAGTACATTGGCGCCTTTACCATTGGTGACCAATTGCTGTGGGGTGCAGCCGAGCCGCTGCGCCGCATGCTCCGTATCTTGCTTGACGCTTGATACTTGACAGCGACACAACAACAATTTTTGGGAAACTCATGGGTCAATCCAACCGCCAAACAGAAAACAAGCTCCAAATGAAAGCCTTGTGTGCTTTGGTTTTTTCAGCATGGGTCATCCCCGCATCGGCTCTGGACCTGGGCCGACTTCAAATTTTGTCTGCCATTGGTGAGCCATTGCGTGCAGAAGTTGAAATCGCCCAAGCCACACCCGAGGAGCTGAGCAGCTTGCGGGCCCAATTGGCTTCCCCCAGCAGTTTCAATCAGGCCGGCATGGAGTACAACCCCGCGCTAGAGGGCATCACCGCCAGGTTGCAAACGCGCAGCAACGGTGCACGCTTCATTGCATTGAATGGCCAATTGCCTGTCCGAGAAAATTTTGTTGACCTCATCTTGGAAACCCAATGGGCCACAGGTCGACTGGTCAAAAATTACGCATTGCTTTTGAACTCGGTCAATGACCGAGCAGTCACCGCCAGTCCACCCGACGCGTTCACGCCGCCTCCGAAATTGGACCCGCTGCCAGCCGCCGCCATTGCGGTGGCATCGACTGTGCCACTCAACCAGGCTGTTCAAACAATCCCCTTGCCCGCAGGACTCAACGCCAGCAGCGTGACAGTCAATGAGAAAAACATTCCTGTTTACCGGTTCGCACCCGTCGACAATTCGGCTCTGACTGCCGCAGCATCGCCAGCCTCTTTGGAGACGCCTGCCGTTTCGGCTCGTCCTGGGACCTCCTCCGGACCCAGTTCCGACAACGAGACCAGCCTCCAAGTCAAAGCGGGCGACACGGCCTCGCGTTTGGCTTTGCGTCATTTGGCTCCCAATGTTTCTTTGGACCAGATGCTTTTGGCCATGCTTGAAGCCAACCCGAACGCATTCATCCAAGGCAACGTCAATTTGGTCAAGGCCGGTGCGGTCATTCGGATTCCAAGCCCCAGTGAAGCCCTGAAAATTCCTCGCGCACAAGCACGAAGAATGGTGCTCGCCCAAGCACGCGATTTTGCAGCCTATGCACAACGACTGGCACAGTCTGCCTTGTTGGTTGACGCCAAAAGCACCCGCGAAATGTCGGGCAAAGTGGGGGCCGAGACCGCCAGAGAAACCACGGCCAATCCGCAGCAAGACAAGCTGACACTGTCAAAATCCAGCGTCACGAACAACAACGCGGAAGCCCAATTGGCCGCTGAACGCGAAACCAAAGACACCGCCACCCAACTGGCTGAACTGAACCAAAACCTGCAAGACCTGGAGGCGCTGGCCAAGAATCAGCCCGTTGTGAAGGCCAATTCCAGCACCACCCCATCTGCCGAATCGGCCTCCCCCCCACCCACCAGCAGCGATGCCAGCACGACGCCCCCAACACAAAGCGGCACTGGGTATGCATCTTTGGTCCAGCAAGTGCAAGACAACAAGCAAATTTGGACATGGGCAGCGGCTTTGCTGGCCATCCTCTTGTTGTTTGTGTTCTGGGTTCGCAGAAAGTCACGCGAACCGCAAACGGTCTATGCCCCTGCCTACGATGACATCGACCCTCCAAGCACAGAACCGGCCATGGAAATGCCCATGGGCAATACGGGCATGCCCAAGGACATCGCGTCGATCGACCTGAACTTGCAGCCGCAGCCTGCAGCAGCCGACCCTGCCCCCTCGCCAATCCATGCCCCTGCGCCGACCCCAGTGGCACAAGTGGCTCAGTCCAGCGGATCCAACACCGACGACACAGAGCAGAGCAAGCTGAACTTGGCCGCTCAGTTGTCCGCCAAAGGCGACAAAGACTTGGCTCGCGCTTTGATTTTGTCTGTGATCTCCTCCTCCAGCGGAGATCTGAAGGCCAAGGCCATCCAACTGCTCGGCCAAATCCGGTGAGGTTGGCCCTGGGCGTCTGCTATTCGGGCACGGCTTACCAGGGCTGGCAAAGCCAGGCTTCGGGTTTGACGGTCCAAGACAAGCTCGAAAAAGCCTTGGCCCAATTTGGCGACGTGCCCCGCGTCAGCACTTTGTGCGCAGGCCGCACCGATGCTGGCGTGCATGGCCTGATGCAGGTGGTGCACTTTGACACCGAACTGCAGCGCGATCCCCAGTCTTGGGTGCGTGGCACCAACCGTTACTTGCCGTCTGACATCGCTGTGCAGTGGGCCCAGGTCGTGCCCGAGACTTTCCATTGCCGCGCCAGCGCAACCGGTCGCCGCTATATTTATGTGGTGCTCGATTCGAGTGTGCGCCCCAGCTTGGAAACAGGCCGCGTTGGCTGGGTTTACCGCCCACTGGCCGAAGCCCCCATGCGCGAAGCCAGCCAGCATCTGCTGGGGGAGCACGATTTTTCGTCTTTCAGAGCCAGCAGCTGCCAAGCGCTGTCTCCCATCAAGACACTGCGTCACATCCGCATCAGCCAGCACGGCGCTTATTGGCGCTTCGAGTTTGAGGGCAATGCTTTTTTGCACCACATGATCCGCAACATCATGGGCTGCCTGGTCACCATTGGCCAAGGCAACCAGCCGCCCGAATGGATGCGCGAGGTCTTGCTGGCCCAAAGCCGCGATGCGGCAGCGCCCACGTTTTCGCCCGACGGTCTGTACTTTGCCGGGCCGATCTACAGCCCCGAATGGGGGCTGCCCGATACCACCCCTGCCTTTGATTGGTTGCCATGAGCCCCGCACAACGCACCCGCATCAAAATGTGCGGTTTCACCCGGGAAGATGACGTTCGGCTGGCCTGCGCTGCCGGTGCCGATGCCATCGGCTTCGTCTTGTACCCACCCAGCTCACGCAGCGTCAGCATCGAGCGCGCTGCCGAATTGGCCCGCCTGCTGCCCGCTTTTGTGACGCCCGTGCTGCTCTTTGTGAACGAAACGCCCGACCGCATCCAAACCGCTTGCACGGCCGTGCCGGGCGCTTTGCTGCAGTTCCACGGTGACGAGTCACCCGCATTTTGCGAAGCCATGTCGCAGGCCACTGGCCGCCCGCACCTCAAAGCCGCCCGAATCCCCTTGTCCGAGGCGCACGACTTCGACTTGCTAGAATTTGGCTTTCAACATTCAAAAGCCCAAGCCCTCTTGCTCGATGCCCATGTCGACGGATACGGTGGCGGCGGAAAAACTTTCAATTGGTCACTGCTGCCACCAAGCGTCAATGCTCACCTCGTTTTGTCTGGTGGACTCACACCTGCAAACGTGGCCGATGGCATTCGGGCGTTGCGTTCACACGGCCTGTCATTGGCCGTTGACGTGAGCTCGGGCATCGAATCAGGCAAAGGCCTGAAAGATGCCGAAAAAATGTGGAAATTTGTCCAGGCGGTGCGCACCGCTGACAACCACACCCTTTGAATTCTTCCCAAAGTCCGTTTCGGCCCAGTTTGCCCACCCGCCAACCGGCACCCGCACAACGGGCCTCGAAACCCAACGATTGAGCACCATGTACGACTACCAACAACCCGATGCCAAAGGCCATTTCGGCATCTATGGCGGCAGCTTTGTCAGCGAAACCCTGACCCACGCCATCAACGAACTCAAAGCTGCTTACGCCAAATACCAGCACGATCCTGAATTCATCGCCGAATTCAAGTCCGAGTTGGCGCATTTTGTGGGCCGCCCCTCGCCCGTTTACCACGCGGCCCGCATGAGCCGTGAAATGGGGGGCGCGCAAATTTTCTTGAAGCGCGAAGACCTGAACCACACGGGTGCGCACAAAATCAACAACACCATCGGCCAGGCCATGCTGGCCAAGCGCATGGGCAAGCCGCGCATCATTGCCGAGACTGGCGCGGGCCAGCACGGCGTGGCCACGGCGACCATTTGCGCCCGCTATGGTTTGGAGTGCGTGGTCTACATGGGCAGCGAAGACGTCAAACGCCAAAGCCCCAACGTCTACCGCATGAAACTGCTGGGTGCAACCGTGGTGCCCGTCGAGTCGGGCAGCAAAACCCTGAAAGACGCACTCAACGAAGCCATGCGCGACTGGGTGGCCAATGTGGACAACACGTTCTACATCATCGGCACCGTGGCAGGCCCACACCCCTACCCCATGATGGTGCGCGACTTCCAAAGCGTGATTGGCGAAGAGTGCCTGACGCAAATGCCAGAGATGTTCAAGTCGCTCAAGATGGCAGAGGAACAGCCGGACGCTGTACTCGCCTGTGTGGGTGGCGGCAGCAACGCCATGGGCATCTTCTACCCCTACATTGCGCACGAAAACACCCGCCTGATTGGTGTGGAAGCTGCGGGGGAAGGCATGGACACTGGCAAACACTCGGCCTCGCTGCAACTGGGCACGCCAGGCGTGCTGCACGGCAACCGCACCTACATCTTGCAGGATGAAAACGGTCAGATCACCGAAACCCACAGCGTGAGCGCGGGCCTGGACTACCCCGGTGTGGGTCCGGAGCATGCCTTTTTGAAGGACATCGGCCGCGCCGAATACGTCGGCATCACCGACAAAGAAGCCATCGACGCCTTCCACTACCTGTGCCGCACCGAGGGCATCATCCCAGCCCTGGAGTCAAGCCACGCAGTGGCCTATGCCATGAAACTGGCCAAAACCATGCGGCCAGACCAATCCATTTTGGTCAACATGTCCGGTCGTGGCGACAAAGACATCGGCACCGTGGCCGATTTGTCGAACGCCGACTTCTACTGCCGCCCCAGCTGCCAAGGCCAATCGGTCAAAGGCGCTGAGCAGCCCGTGAATTTTGTGAAGTGAGGGCTGACCCATGAGCCGCATCGACGCCACACTCTCCACCCTCAAAGCCCAGGGCCGCAAAGCCCTGATCCCGTATGTCACGGCAGGCTTCCCCCAAAAAACCACCACCGTGCCGCTGATGCACGCGATGGTCGAAGCCGGGACCGACATCATCGAATTGGGCGTGCCTTTCTCGGACCCATCTGCCGATGGCCCGGTGATCCAAAAAGCGGGTGACAAAGCCCTGGCGCTGGGCATTGGCACTGTGCAAGTGCTGGCCATGGTGCGCGAATTCCGCCAAACCAACACCACCACCCCGGTGGTGCTGATGGGTTATGCCAACCCTGTGGAGCGCTACGACCAAAAACACGGCGTCGACAGCTTCATCCGCGACGCATCTGCCGCGGGTGTGGACGGCGTGCTGATCGTGGACTACCCGCCCGAAGAATGTGTGGAATTTGCCGCCAAACTGCGCGCCCACAGCATGGACCTGATCTTTTTGCTGGCCCCCACCAGCACCGACGAGCGCATGCAGCAAGTGGCGAAAGTGGCCAGCGGCTACGTGTATTACGTCTCGCTCAAGGGCGTGACAGGTTCGGGCACGCTGGACACCGACGCGGTCGAAGCCATGCTGCCGCGCATTCGCCAGCACGTCAGCGTGCCCGTGGGCGTAGGCTTTGGCATCCGCGATGCGGCCACCGCCCAAGCCATCAGCCGGGTGGCCGATGCCGTGGTGATCGGCTCGCGCCTGATCCAGCTGATCGACGCGGCCCCTGAGCCTGACATCAACGCCGTGGCGTCCGACTTTTTGCGGGGCATCCGCCAAGCCCTGGACGCCTGAACAGGGCTGCTGACGTTTCAACGATAATTCGCCGCACAAGGAGAACACCTCATGAGTTGGCTCGAAAAACTGCTGCCGCCCAAGATCCAGCACACCGACCCGGCCGATCGCCGCACGGTGCCCGAAGGTTTGTGGGTCAAGTGCCCCAGCTGCGAAACGGTACTCTACAAAACCGACCTGGAAGAGAACCAGAACGTCTGCCCCGGCTGCTCGCACCACCTGCGCATCGGTGCCCGCGCTCGCCTGAATGCCTTCCTAGACGGCGAAGGCCGCTACGAAATCGGCCAGGAAGTCCTGCCAGTAGATGCCCTCAAGTTCAAAGACAGCCGCAAGTACCCCGAGCGCCTGAAAGAAGCCATGGACAACACGGGCGAGACCGATGCCTTGGTGGTCATGGGCGGTGCGGTGCACAGCATCAACTTGGTCGCCGCCTGCTTCGAGTTCGACTTCATGGGCGGCTCCATGGGCTCTGTGGTGGGTGAGCGCTTTGTGCGCGGCGTTGAAACCGCCATCGCGCAAAAAGTGCCTTTTGTGTGCTTCACCGCCACGGGCGGCGCGCGTATGCAAGAAGGCCTGCTGTCGCTCATGCAAATGGCCAAGACCAACGCCGCCTTGACCCGCCTGGCCAAGAAAGGCCTGCCCTACATCAGCGTGCTGACCGACCCGACCATGGGCGGTGTGTCGGCCGGTTTTGCATTTTTGGGCGATGTGGTGATTGCCGAGCCCAAGGCCCTGATCGGCTTTGCGGGCCCCCGCGTGATCGAAAGCACCGTGCGTGTGACCTTGCCCGAAGGCTTTCAGCGTGCCGAGTTTTTGCAAACCAAGGGCGCGGTGGACTTCATCTGCGACCGCCGCGAGCTGCGCAAAACCATCGCCAGCACGCTGGCCATGCTGCAACGCCAGCCAGCCGATGCGGTGAGCTGATTGGCCAAAGCGCCCTGAAGGCGCATGCCACAGCCCCCATGCAAAAGGCCCTCTTGCACAAAACGCAAGAGGGCCTTTTCACATGGCGCTTCGAAAAAGCCTCAGCCCAAACCACCCATTTGCCAACTCATCAGCAACATGCCCAGCATTTGCAGGGCCAAAAGCAGCACCAGCGGCGACAAATCGATGCCGCCGATCAAGGGCATCACCCGCCTGAAAGGCCGCAGGACCGGCTCGGCCAAACGCGCCACCAAGTCGTACATGGGTGAGTTGGGGCTGACCCAAGACATGACCGCGTACACCAGCACCAAGGCGCTGAGGGCCGACACCACCAGTTGCGCCAAGCTCAGCAGGCCGAACCAAGGGAGGAAAACCCAAGGCGCAACGCCACCCGACAGCAGCCACAACAGGGCCACATGTACCATCTTGATCAAGCCAGCGCCGGCCAAACTGGACAGGTCCCAAGCCGACCAAATTGGAAACACTTTGCGCAGCGGCAAGACCAACCAATCGGTCAGCGCGAACACAAAGCGCCCCACGGGCTGGTGAAAGGAAATGCGCTGCCTTTGCATCCACAAACGCAGCAAGCAAGTGCCCGCCAACAAACCCGCCACCACATCCAAAACCATACTGACCATCTGAAACCACATCGTTTTTTCTCCTGCTCGTGCGATGATAACCAGATGCCCAATCAAGACACCCCCTCCCCGCCCACCTTGACCGAATTGCCGCTGTTCCCATTGAGCACGGTGCTGTTTCCAGGCGCTTTGCTGCCGCTGCAACTGTTTGAACTGCGCTACCTGCAAATGGTTGGCGAATGCGAGCGCCAAGGCACCGGCTTTGGCGTGGTGACCCTGACGCAAGGGCGCGAGGTGCACCGGCCAGGCGAAACGGCGGAGCAGTTTGAAGCCATGGGCACCCTGGTGCAGATCGAGCGCATTGAACGGCCCCAGCCAGGCTTGGTGAAGATCTGGTGCAGAGGAATGGAGAAGTTCAGCATTCAGGCCACGCGGCAGCGCAGCGACGGCCTGTGGCTGGGCAGTGTGCAAGCCTTGCCGCCCGAGCCCGCCGTGCAGGTGCCCGACGATCTGCAGCACCTGTCGGCGCAAATGCAAGAGGTCCTGACCCAATTGAGCGCCGAGCCCAGCGAAGTACCGCACTGGGCTGAGGCCTGGCGGGTACAAGACTGCAGCTGGCTGTCCAACCGCTGGGGCGAATTGCTGCCCTTGCCTTTGCAAATGAAATACCGCCTGTTTGCCCTGAAAGAGCCCTTGCTGCGCCTTGAACTGGTGGGCGATATGGTGGCCCCGGCAGACCCTGAGGCCCAGCCCCAGACCAACGCAGCCCCGAAGCCCCCAGCAAACTCTTAAAATAGAGGGCTTTGCGCTTTGGCGCAGCCCCTGATTACCCCCCACAACCCAGGCTCTGGCGTCCTCGCGCCATGCCCAAACACTGCCCGCCATGTCCGACAACAACGCCAACGCCCAAGCCGCGCCCGCACCGCAAGATGAAAACCAACTGATCGCCGAGCGCCGCGAGAAGCTCAAAGCCATGCGCCAGGCGCAGACCGATGGCAAAGGCGTCGCCTTCCCCAACGACTTCAAGCCCGAGCACCACGCCGCCAACCTGCACCAAGCGCATGGCGACAAAGACGCCGAAGCCCTGAACGGCGAAGGCGTGGCCAAAACCACCGCCAAGGTCGCAGGCCGCATGATGCTCAAGCGCGTGATGGGCAAGGCCAGCTTTGCCACGCTGCAAGACGCCACGGGCCGCATTCAGTTCTATGTGACCCGCGACGACGTGGGCGAAGACCTGTACGCCCTGTTTAAGCACTGGGACCTGGGTGACATCGTGGGGGTGGAAGGCCATTTATTCAAGACCCGCACGGGCGAACTGTCGATCCACGCCACCCGCATCCGCATGCTCACAAAGAGCCTGCGCCCCATGCCGGACAAGTTCCATGGCATTGCCGACCAAGAAGTGAAGTACCGCCAGCGCTATGTGGACCTGATGACCGACGAAGCCGCCCGCAAGCGCTTTGTAGTCCGCAGCAAGGCCGTGAGCGGCATTCGCGAATTCATGGTCCAGCACGGCTTTTTGGAAGTCGAAACACCCATGCTGCACCCCATTCCCGGTGGTGCCAATGCCAAGCCCTTTGTGACGCACCACAACGCGCTGGACCAAGAGATGTTCTTGCGCATCGCGCCCGAGCTGTACCTCAAGCGCTTGCTGGTGGGTGGCTTTGAGCGTGTGTTCGAGATCAACCGCAACTTCCGCAACGAAGGCATCTCGGTCCGCCACAACCCCGAGTTCACCATGATGGAGTTCTACGCGGCGTACTGGAATTACCAAGACCTGATGGGCTTCACCGAAAGCCTGATCCGCGACGCGGCCATGACCGCTGCAGGCACGCTCGACCTGACCTACAACGGCAAGCCGGTGGACTTGAACAAGCCTTTCGCACGCATGACGATCCGCGAAGCCATCGTCAAGCACACCGAAGCGGGCGACAACGTGGACAACGCCGAGTGGCTGACCAACGCCCTGAAAAAGCTGGGCATGAACGAAGAAAAGAACAAGCTGTCCACCCGCAGCTTGGCCAGTCTGCAGGTGTTTTATTTTGAGGAAACCGTAGAAGACAAGCTCTGGGAGCCAACCTTCATCATGGAGCACCCCACCGAAATTTCACCGCTGGCCCGCGCCAACGACACCCGCCCCGAAGTGACCGAGCGCTTTGAGCTCTACATCACCGGCCGCGAGTTCGGCAACGGCTTCAGTGAGCTGAACGACGCCGAAGACCAAGCCGCCCGCTTCCAAGCCCAAGTCGCTGCCAAAGACGACGGCGACGACGAAGCCATGTACTACGACCACGACTTTGTGCGCGCCCTCGAATATGGCATGCCCCCCGCTGGCGGCTGCGGCATCGGCATTGACCGCCTGATGATGCTGCTGACCGACAGCGCCAGCATCCGCGATGTGATTTTGTTCCCGGCCTTGCGCCACGTGCAGGAATAAGCGCTCATCGCACCCACAAAAAACCCGGCCATGGCCGGGTTTTTTGTCTTCAGGGCCGGCGTTCTTCCGGCAGTCGGGCGGGATCCTCCACCACCTCCCGAACCTCGACGTCCACCACCTGATCGTCTGCGGCTGGGTTGGGAGGCGAACCCCATGGGCTCTGCGCCCCCGTTGCCGTGCCGGCACGAAAACCACCTTGCGCAAAGTTTTGACGCATGTTGCGAAACTGTTGCCACACCAACACCACCTGGGGTTTTCGTCCTGTCACCAGCCAGCGCAAAGTGGCCCAGACGATGTAGACGAGCAAGGCACCCAACAAGGCCAATAAAAACAACAGGCCCAACACGGCCATGAAAATCCGCAAAATCCAAGTGAACAACGTTTCCACAAAACCTCTTTCTTCGGTGTGATTCAGGGCAGGCGGTCCAGCGCCTGCATGTAGTCGTGTGAGCGAACCAGTTCATCCCAAGCGCGGGCAGGCGCTCGGGGCAACAAGTTCAGACGCCGCTCTTCACTGACCTCGCTGGGTCTCCAGTGTCCCTTGAGCAGGGCTTCGGTCAGTGCGTCCAGTACCTCGTCCAATTCCGCACCCCCGTTCACCGCCGAGCGGTTGCACAGCAAGGCCAAGTCGCACCCGGCCTGCAAGGCAGTGATCACAGCTTCGGTGTAACTGAGTGTGCATCCGTCCAACTGGCGCGCTGCGGCCATCGACAAATCGTCGGTGCAAACCACGCCTTGGAACTTCAATTGGCCTCGCAAAATGTCCTGCAGCCAGCGGGCAGAAAAGCCTGCCGGGCGGCTGTCGACCTTACTGTAAATCACATGCGCGGGCATCACGGCCGTGAGCACACTGCCCAGCCAGCGGTAAGGCTGCGCGTCGTCGGCCAAGATGGTTTTAAGGCTGCGCTTGTCCACCGGCAAGGCCACATGCGAGTCGGCCTTGACGGCGCCGTGGCCTGGGAAATGCTTGCCGCAATTGCCCATGCCTGCCTGCAACAGGCCTTGCATCAGGCTGCGGGCCAAGAGGCTCACCACACGCGGATCACGCGCAAAGGCGCGGTCACCAATGACACCGCTCTCGCCGTGGTCAAGATCCAGCACGGGCGTGAAGCTGAAGTCCACACCGCAAGCACGCAATTCGCTGGCCAACACGAAGCCTGCCGAAGTGGCCGCTTCGCAGGCCTTGAGCACGCCCGAGCCGGGCTGGCCCTTGTCGTCATGACCCCAGAGTTCACCAATGGCCCGCATGCTGGGCAAGTGGGTAAAGCCATCGGTGCGAAAGCGCTGCACACGACCGCCCTCGTGGTCCACCGAGATCAACAGGTCTGATCGAATGCTTTTGATGTCGGCGCACAAGTCGGTCAGTTGCGCTCGGCTGTGCCAGTTGCGCCCGAACAAAATGATGCCGCCCACCAGTGGATGGGTCAAGCGGCGGCGGTCCACAGCGCTCAGGCTGTGGCCTTCAATGTCGAGGATCAGGGGTGCGTGCATGTTCATGTGTTTTTTCACACTTCAGGGTGAACCACTCAAAATCAAGAGGA
>NZ_CALBEX010000011.1 GCF_937889215.1 uncultured Limnohabitans sp. | reverse complement strand
GCTGCCCCCCGGGCATGCCGCTTTCTGAGGCCGACATCCAGCCTGACTTGGACCGCCGCCGCCCCGGCACCAGCAAATTCGTCACCCAGCGCAACGAGCCCGATGCGGTGCAAATCTTGTCAGGCGTTTACCAAGGCCTGACCACCGGCACCCCGATTTGCCTACTGATCAACAACACCGACCAGCGCAGCAAGGACTATGGCGACATCCTGCAAACCTTCCGCCCCGGGCATGCCGATTACACCTATTGGCGCAAATACGGCTTGCGCGACCCACGGGGCGGCGGCCGCTCCTCGGCCCGCTTGACAGCCCCCATGGTGGCGGCAGGTGCCGTGGCCAAGAAGTGGCTGAAAGAACAGTTCGGCACCACTTTTGTGGGCTGCATGACGCAGATCGGCGATGTGCCGATTGGCTTTGAGAGCTGGGACCATGTGCCCAACAACCCATTTTTTGCCCCAGTGGCCGATGTCTCAGCCCTTGAGGATTACATGAGCGCACTGCGCAAGTCAGGCGACTCGTGCGGTGCCCGCCTGCGTGTGGTGGCGCGCGGCATGCCCGTGGGCTTGGGCCAGCCGCTGTTTGACAAGATCGACGCCGACATCGCCTACGCCATGATGGGCATCAACGCCGTCAAAGGCGTGGAAATAGGTGCGGGCTTTGGCTGCGTCACGCAAAAAGGCAGCACGGCTGGCGATGCGCTCACACCGGACGGCTTTGTGGGCAACAACGCGGGCGGCGTGCTCGGCGGCATCAGCACCGGGCAGGACATCGAGGTGTCCATCGCCATCAAGCCCACCAGCTCGATCCTGATCGCCCGTGAATCGATTGATTCAGCAGGCCAGCCCACCGAGGTCATCACCAAAGGCCGCCATGACCCGTGTGTGGGCATCCGCGCCACCCCAATAGCTGAAGCCATGTTGGCCCTGGTGGTCATGGAGCACGCCTTGCAGCACCGCGCCCAATGTGGTGATGTGGCGCACGATTTGCCGCCCATTGCAGCCGCCAAGCCTTAAGGCATGACGCCACGCCGTCAGCTCATGCCCTTTGCCGCGCTGTCGGCCAGTTACTTTGCGCACATCGGATTTTTCAACCCCTATTTGCCGCTGTGGCTGCAGGACATGGGGCTAAGCCTTTTGACCATCAGCGTGCTCACGGCTGTACAAGCGGGCACGCGATTGTTTGCCCCTTACGCTTGGGGTGCCATCAGTGACCGCACGGGTGAGCGGGTCAAGCTGCTGCGCATTGGGGCCTGCGTGGCCTTTGCCACATCGCTTTTGTTGTTTGTGCCATGGGGGCCTGTGGGCCTGGGTTTGGTGTTGCTGCTCATGTTCACCCACACCAGCGCCATGATGCCCATGAGCGAGGCGGCCATGGCCCACTTGGTCAGCCAGGGGGGCACGTTTGACACGAAACGCTACGGACGGGTGCGCCTGTGGGGTTCGTTGGGTTTTTTGGTCACGGTGTTTTTGGCGGGGGCCTGGTTTGAGGCTTTTGGCATGCAGCATTTTCCGGGTTGGACCGTTTTGACCTTGGGGGCGGTGATGCTGAGCGTTTGGTGGATGCCCGATTTGAAAGAGGCTTCGCACCACGCCGATGCGCATGCCCCAGTGTGGCCGGTGTTGCGTCAAAAACCGGTGCTTTGGTTTTTCACGTCCACTTTTTTCCATGTGCTCTCGCACATTGGTGTGTACGTGTTTTTCTCGCTTTACTTGGACGCTTTGGGCTACAGCAAAACCATGATCGGCGTTTTTTGGGCGGTTTCGGTGGCGGTGGAGATTGGCTGGTTTTTTTCCCAGTCGCGCTGGTTGCCGCGCATGCCTTTGACGGCTTGGTTGGTGCTGTGTTCGGCGGTCATGCTGCTGCGCATGGTCATGACGGCTGCTTGGGCCGATGTGCTTTGGGTGTTGCTGCTGGCGCAAACGTTGCACGCCATCACTTTCGCTACCCACCACACGGCATGCATTGCCTTGATCTCACACCATTTTCCCGGGCGGTTGCGCGGTCGAGGGCAGGCCTTGTACACCGTGATTGCCTACGGGTTTCCGGGGGTGTTGGGGGCCTTGCTGGGTGGTGTCATCAGCGAGCATTGGGGTTTGCAAAGCGTGTTTGTGGCAAGTTGCCTGACCAGTCTGGTGGCCACCGCAGCAGCCTACAAAGTTTGGCGTTTGCAGCACCCTCATGTGCTCAAGGCACGGTGACCTCAGCCTGCGTGGCCTATGCCTTCCATCTTTTATGGGCCACCGTTTTTACTTTGAGTGTGTCTTTTGCCGATGTCTGCTGCTGTTCTGCCTGATTTTTTACCGCGCGATTTGACCCTGGCCTTGGCTGGTGGCCGGCGCTGCGAAACACAATGGCAAGAGGCCCGCATGGTCTGGCATGCATGGGGCGAGCCGCACCAACCCGCTGTAGTGCTGTTACATGGCGGCAGTGGCAGTTGGACGCACTGGGTGCGGTGCATCGCGCCGCTGCGAGATGCCGGCTGGTGCGTGCTGGTTCCCGATTTGCCGGGCTTTGGGGACACCGATTTGCCCGCAAGCTGCACCGATGTGGACGACCTGCCTGCGCATTTGCACGCGGGTTTGCAACAATTGAAGGGCGCGGGCATTTGCGCGGGGCCGGTGAGCGTCGCGGGTTTTTCTTTTGGGGGCATGGCCGGGGCCTTGTGGCTGGTTGAACACCCGCAAGACGCTGTGCAATTGGTGTTGGTGGGGTCTCCGGGCTTGGGTCTGACCGTGTCCGAACGCATTCCGCTCAAGGGCTGGCGGCATTTGCCCAGCCCTCAGGCGCAAGAGGCCGTTCACCGTCACAACCTGATGGCTTTGATGCTCCATGCCCCTGAGGCGCTGGACGATCTGGCGCTGCACTTGCACACCGCCAATGTGCAGCGTGATCGCATGCCCCGCAGGCGCTTGTCATCGAGCGACATCGTGGCGCGGGCTTTGCCGAACTTGCAGGTTCCCGTGAGCGCCATTTACGGTGAACACGACGCCTTGTACCTGGGGCGTTTGTCCGAATTGGCAGCGGCCTTGCCTCGGCTGACGCAACACTGGAAGCAGTGGCATGTGGTGCCGGGCGCTGGGCATTGGGTGATCTATGAGGCCGCTGACGACTTCAATGCGGCTTTGCTGCAAGTGCTCCGAACCTGAGTGGCGTGCGCATTAAAACAGCAGCA
>NZ_CALBEX010000010.1 GCF_937889215.1 uncultured Limnohabitans sp. | reverse complement strand
GTGGTGGGCACCAATGCCGTGCTGCGTGTGCCGCCGCAAGAGGTGAGCGCAGCCCGTGCCCAGTTGCAGTTGCTGCTCGACACCTGGGCCGAGGGCCTGCGCCGTCCTCTGCCCCTGCCGCCCGCCTTGGCCTTGCAGTGGCTCAAAGACCCGCAGAACCTGAACGCTTTGCATGACCTGTACGAAGGCAGCAGCCACCAACGCGCCGAGCGCAACAAAGACCCGGCGCTGGCCCGCACCTACCCCACATTGACCGAGCTGATGGGCAGTGGCGACTTCGAGCAACTGGCCGAGCGCGTCTATGCCCCCTTGCGCGATTGGGCGGCGCAGATCCAGATCGAGGCCTTGAGCGATGCCCACGCAGAACCCGAACCCGAGGGCCAGCCATGAAAGCCGCTGAAAATGCCACGCTTCACCCCACCCCAAAACCGCCCGTTCACGACCTGCAGGCCTCCCGCTTTGCGCTGCGCGGCAGCCACTTGATCGAGGCCAGCGCGGGCACGGGCAAGACCTGGACCATTGCCGCGCTGTATGTGCGACTGGTGTTGGGTCACGGTGACTCGGGCACCGCACCCGTGCGGCCCATGTTGCCGCAAGACGTGCTGGTCATGACGTTCACCCGCGCCGCCACACGCGAGTTGTCGGAGCGCATCCGCGCCCGCCTGACCGAGGCCGCGCAGGTGTTTCGGGGGCAGGCGAGCACACAGGATGCGTTTTTGTTGGCACTGATGGCCGATTACCCCGAGGGGCAGCCCCGCCAACAGGCGGCTTACCGGCTGGCGCTGGCCGCGCAGGCCATGGACGACGCGGCCGTGTACACGATCGACGCCTGGTGCCAACGCATGCTGCGCGAGCACGCTTTTGACAGCGGCAACTTGTTTGAAGAGCACTTGGTTGGCGACGAAGCCGCGCTGCGCCTCGAAGCCGTGCAAGACTATTGGCGGCAACAGCTCTACCCCATGCCCGCCGAACAAGTGGCGCAGATGCAAAGCATCTGGCGCGATGTGTCCGCCCTTGAAGCCGACATGCGTGCCCTGATGGCGGTGCCCCTGCCCGAGGCCGCACCCGGCACGCTGGCGCACGTCCATGCCGCGGCCTTGGCCGACAGCGCCGCGCAGCTGCAAGCTCTCAAAACCGGTTGGGACGAGAAAGCCGATCAGTTGTTGGGCTGGATCGAGGCGCAATTGGCCCCCCTCAAACACGGCTGGAATGGCCACAAATTGAGCGTCAAAAAATGCGCCGATTGGCTGAGCGTTCTCAAAGCCTGGGCGCAAGGCCCGGCCAATGCGCAGGCCCTGCAAAGCGCCATGAAAACCGGCTGGGAACGTTTCACCCCCGAGGGCCTGCTGGCCTGCCGCAAACCCGGCGAAGACCCGGTCGAGTTGCCGCCCGAAAGCCAGGCCTATGCCGACTTGCAAGCGGCCTTGCGGGCCTTGCCCGATGCCGACCAACAGGCCCGGTTGCACGCCCGCAGCCATGTGTTGCAGCGCATGGCCGAACTCAAGCGCCGCAGCGCTTTGTTTGGCTTTGCAGACATGCTCGAGCGTCTGGACGCGGCGCTGGCCCAACCCGATGCAGGCGAGCGCCTGGCGCAGCGCTTGCGAGAGCAGTTTCCGGTGGCCCTGATCGATGAGTTCCAAGACACCTCGCCGCTGCAGTTGCGCATCTTTGACCGCATCTACCGCACCGCCGAAAACCAGCAG
>NZ_CALBEX010000009.1 GCF_937889215.1 uncultured Limnohabitans sp. | reverse complement strand
GTTTCTATGAAAATCGTGATAACCGCTCTCGTTTCCGCTTTCATGCTGATGTCGGCTCCTTCCTTCGCTGGCAGCCATGGCGGCGGCAAAATGGACGACAAAAAAGTCGACTGCTCCAAAAAAGAAAATGAAAAGAACGCTGCCTGCGTCAAGAAGTGATCTTTTCAGCGCAAACAAAAAACCCCTCGCGAGGGGTTTTTTTACGCTTGCGCCACAACAAAGAACCCGCATGGGAAGTGGCTGTTGCCGCAAACGGCCATGTGGCAACGCCCACACTGCTGACTTTGACTGAGCCAGCCGAATCAGACGAGCGAGCAAAACCGCTTTTCTACACACTGCGTCTTATTTTCAAAGGCAACCAACACCTGCATCACAACAGATACTGCGCGTGGTGATCAAAATGTTCACCCAAGAAGGTGGCGATGAAATAGTAGCTGTGGTCATGGCCCGGCTGCATGCGCAGGGTCAGCGGATGGCCCGCCGCCTCGCAGGCAGCTTGCAGCAGTTCGGGGCACAGCTGCGCCAAAAACTCGTCGGCATCGCCTTGGTCCACCAACAGGTGCAGCTTTTCTTGGCGCGCAGTGGCCACCAGTTCTGCAGCATCCCATGCACGCCAAGCCTGTGGGTCTGCACCCAGGTAGGCAGTCAAGGCCTTTTGGCCCCAAGGCACTTGTGATGGCGCGGCGATGGGTGCAAACGCCGACACGCTGCGGTAGCGGCCCGGGTGGCGCAGCGCGGTGACCAGTGCGCCGTGCCCGCCCATCGAATGACCAAAAATGCCGCGTGATTCACTCGCGGCAAAGTGCTGCTCGATCAAGGTGGGCAGCTCAACGGCCACATAGTCTTGCATGCGGTAGTGCGCGGCCCAAGGGGCTTGGGTGGCGTTGACGTAAAAGCCTGCGCCTTGGCCCAGGTCGTAGGCCGCATCGTTGGCCACGGCTTCGCCGCGCGGGCTGGTGTCAGGCGCGACCACGATCACGCCGTGCCGCGCCGCGTGCGCTTGTGCACCGGCTTTGGTGATGAAGTTTTGTTCGGTGCAGGTCAGGCCCGACAGCCAGTACAGCACCGGGCACTTGACGCCGCGCAGCGCAGCCTCGGGCAAGTAAACCGCCAAGCGCATCTCACAACCCAGCGTGCTGGACGCATGCGCCCAGACTTCTTGTCTGCCGCCAAAGCTGGCGTGTTGTTCGATGCGTTTCATTCGTCGCCTTCAAAGTGCACCACCGAGCGGATCGACTCGCCTTGGTGCATCAAGTCGAAGGCATGGTTGATGCCGCTCAGTCCCATGGTGTGGGTGACAAACGGGGCCAGCGCGATGCGCCCGGCCATGGCGTCGTCCACCATGCCGGGCACTTCGCTGCGGCCTTTGACGCCGCCAAAGGCGGTGCCCATCCAACGCCGACCGGTGACCAACTGGAACGGGCGGGTGGAGATTTCTTGGCCCGCACCGGCCACGCCGATGATGACCGACTGGCCCCAGCCGCGGTGCGCGCACTCCAGCGCGGCCCGCATGACGTTGGTGTTGCCGATGCATTCAAAGCTGTGGTCCACACCCCAGCCGGTCATGTCGACGATGACTTGCTGAATGGGTTTGTCGTGGTCTTTGGGGTTGACGCAGTCGGTCGCGCCAAAGGTGCGCGCCAAATCGAACTTGCCCGGGTTGGTGTCGATGGCGATGATGCGCCCAGCTTTGGCCAGCTTGGCGCCTTGCACCACGGCCAGGCCAATGCCGCCCAAGCCGAACACAGCCACCGTGTCACCTTCTTGCACTTTGGCCGTGTTTTTGACCGCGCCCAGTCCGGTCGTCACGCCGCAGCCCAACAGGCAGACTTGCTCAGGGTTGGCGTCGGGCCGGATTTTGGCCAGCGAGACTTCGGCCACGACCGTGTATTCGCTGAAGGTCGAGCAGCCCATGTAGTGGTACAGCGGCTGGCCTTGGTAAGAAAAGCGCGTGGTGCCGTCGGGCATGACGCCCTTGCCCTGTGTGGCGCGCACGGCCACACACAGGTTGGTTTTGCCCGACTTGCAAAACAAGCACTCGCCGCACTCGGCGGTGTAAAGCGGAATGACGTGATCGCCAGGCTGAACACTGGTCACGCCCTCGCCCACCTCGACCACAATGCCCGCGCCTTCGTGGCCCAGCACGACCGGGAACAGCCCTTCGGGGTCTTCGCCCGAGAGCGTGAAAGCGTCCGTATGGCAGATGCCGGTGTGCGTGATCTTGACCAGTACCTCGCCTTTGCGCGGTGGCGCAACGTCGATCTCGACGATTTGCAAAGGTTGGCCCGCCTCGAAGGCAACGGCTGCACGAGATTTCATAAAAACTCCGTTAGGGTGAATTTCTTTCGAAGGCAAAGCATTGCTCTGCCGTCATGACGACACCTTGATGTTTACACATCAGACTGGCGGTTTTCTCGGTCGTTCATGAAAATGTTTTTAAAAAACGCCAGACAAACAAGCCAATGGCTCAACATCAAAAATATGGCACGCCTGTGGCCTTGGCCATTGTCGAACCCTGTTTTTCAAGGCCTCAACCTGCGCCGTGACAAGTACTCCGAGGTTTGGGGGCATGCCACGCCACCTCGCCCAATAAACGATAGACTTTTGGCATATTCAACAAGGGAGAGTCGCTTTGACTGTCAACAGCCTGCCAATCATTTGGGTCGATGCCATTTTGCTTTTCACATTTTGTGAATGGCTCTTCTTGAGTTGGAAAAGCACTCAAACACAAAAGGGTTTGCGATTTGCCGACATCAGCGCAGGGCTGCTCCCCGGCTGGCTTTTGATGCTTGCGCTTCGATTTGCAGCGCCACCTGAATTGACCATCGAGGTGTTTGTTTGCCTTTCCCTCGCCGGAGTGGCTCACGCTTTTGATTTTTACCGCCGCTACAAATAAATCTCTGAGCACATTCGTGACGGTGTCAACAAATTTGCCATTACCATGAGGTGTGACCCGATCAACTTCACTACCGCCATCGCTGCCGCCCGCCTTATCCGCTCTGCGGCGCGACATAGACTCGCCAGCAGGTCGGCTCAGCCTTTACAGCGCTGCGCCTCTGGGGCAAGCCAATGGTCTGCCACCGCTGTTGCTGGTCCATAGCATCAACGCAGCGGCCTCGGCCGCCGAGCTTGCGCCCCTGTTTGAGCATTATCGACAACAGCGCCCTGTTTACGCGCTTGAACTTCCGGGTTTTGGTTTTTCTGAACGCAGTGCCAGGGCTTACACACCGCGCTTGATGACCGACGCTTTGCATGCTGCGCTGGACACCATCCAATCCGAAAATGGTGGTGAAGCCGCAGATGTTTTGGCCGTGTCGCTCTCCAGCGAATTCGCGGCTCGCGCGAAATGCGAGGCACCGCAAAACATTCGGCGACTTGCACTGGTCAGCCCCACCGGTTTCAGCGGCAAAAAACTGCGCTATGAGCCTGCCGACGGTACGCTGGGTCTGCCTTGGCTTTACCGCTTGCTGACCTTGGACTTCTGGCGCCAAGGTATTTTCAACACCTTGACCCGACCCGGTGTCATTCGGTACTTTTTAAAGCGAACTTGGGGCTCTGAACATATCGATGAGATATTTTTTCGCTATTGCTTGCTGACATCGCAGCAGCCAGGCGCAGCCAACGCAGCCTTTTATTTTGTGTCAGCCTTCCTGTTCAGCACCGACATCAACCGTCTTTATGAACAATTGAAGGAT
>NZ_CALBEX010000008.1 GCF_937889215.1 uncultured Limnohabitans sp. | reverse complement strand
CCAGCACGTCTTCGGCGCTGGTCAATTTGTCAAACTCAGCGCCCGCATCGGCGCGGTCGATCAAGGAGCCGTGCGTGTGCACCACACCCTTGGGATTGCCGGTGGTGCCGGAGGTGAAGAACATCGCCGCCACATCGGTGTACTGCGCTTTGTCGACTTCTTCTTTGAAAAACTGCGGGTGCTGCTGGGCAAACACGCCACCGGCCGCCATCAACTCCTCGAGCGAACCCAGGCCCGCTTCGCTGTATTTGCGCAGGCCACGCGGGTCGTCGTAATAAATGTGCGTCAACTGCGGGCACTGCTCACGCACTTCCAGCATCTTGTCGACCTGCTCCTGGTCTTCCACCACGGCAAAACGCACTTCGGCGTTGGTGATGGGGAACACGCACTCGGCCGCAGCGGCGTCTTGGTACAGCGGCACAGGAATCGCACCCAGCGTCTGCGCGGCCAGCATGGTGGCATACAGGCGTGGGCGGTTGGCGCCCACCACAATCAAGTGCTCGCCGCGCTGCAAACCCGCTTGGTGCAGACCGCAGGCGATGGACTCGACCATTTGCGACAGTGCAGCCCAGCTGGTGGCCTGCCAAATGCCATATTCTTTCTCGCGCAGTGCGGGCGCCGTGGGGCGCTCGGCAGCGTGCTTGAGCATCAAACGGGGAAACGTTGTTTGCATGAACTGACCTGTCTCCAAAAACGGTGCATTGACTGCAATGCGACTTAACTTTTCCTTATCCTAGGCAGTCATTTGACGTTAAGTTGTCGTTTGGACGACAATTCAGGGAAGACCCCTAGCGGAACTGACCACAATCTGACGAAAGGCCGTGGCGATGATCAAAGCAAGCAGCGTCCACCAACGCCGCAGAGCGCCCACCGACATCGAGCTCAAGCAAATCCCTTGGCTGGCCTTGTTGAGCGCCGCGGAGCGCACACAAATCGTGTCACAGCTGGTGGTGAGCGACCCCCAAACTGGCGACTATGTTTGCCGCGTAGGCCGCCCCGTCACCTATTGGTTTGGGGTGATTTCTGGTCTGCTCAAAATGAACACCGACAACGAAAGCGGCCAAACCATGACCTTCACCGGTGTGCCGCCCGGCGGCTGGTTTGGCGAGGGCACGGCCCTCAAGCGCGAGATTTACCGCTACAACATCCAAGCGCTGCGCCCCAGTGTGGTGGCCGGCATGCCGCTGGACACCTTTCACTGGCTGATCGACCACTCTCTGGGCTTCAACCGCTTCATCATGCAACAGCTCAACGAGCGCTTGGGCCAGTTCATCGCCGCACGCGAAATGGACCGCATGACCAACCCCGAGCTGCGCCTGGCCCGGCATTTGGCCGCCTTGTTCAACCCGGTGCTGTTTTCCGGCGTCGGTGAAGTGCTGCGCATCACCCAGCAAGAACTGGCCTATTTGGTCGGCTTGTCCCGGCAACGCGTCAATGAAGCCTTGCGTGCGCTTGAAGATCGCCAACTGATCCGCATCGAATACGGTGGCCTGCGCATCCTCGACTTGCAAGGTCTCAGGACGGCGCAGTTTCCATAACCAAAAAAAGGGACAATGAGCACCCTGCCGCATTGGCCTTTTTTTGACCCTGCTCACCCATGACCCAGCCCCCCGCTTTCAAACGCGCCCCCCGCCCCGAAGGCAAAGGCGAAACGGCCGCCCCCAGCGGCACCTCGCGCCTGAACAAACGCATGGCCGAGCTGCGCATGTGCTCGCGCCGCGAAGCCGACGCCTGGATCGAGCAAGGCTGGGTATTCGTCAACGGCCAACCCGCCACCATGGGCCAGCAGGTCACCCTGTCAGACCGCATCACCATCGACAAAGCAGCCGAGCAGCAGCAAGACCGGCAAGTGACTATTCTTTTGCACAAGCCCATGGGCTATGTGAGCGGCCAAGCTGAAGACGGGCACGAGCCCGCCATCACCCTGATCAACCCTCGCAGCCACTGGGGCGGTGACCCGTCCAAACTGCGCTTCACGCCACCGCACCTGCGGGGTCTCGCCCCAGCCGGGCGCTTGGACATTGACTCAACGGGTCTGTTGGTCTTGACGCAAGACGGCCGCGTGGCGCGTCAGCTGATCGGCGAAGACTCGGAGATGGAAAAGGAATACCTGGTGCGTGTGGCCTACACCGGCCAAGAGAACACCGCCGCCGCCACAGCCGCATCCGCCACCTATGGCGGCAAGGCCAACCAGCTCACCGTCATTGGCGACTTCGACCGCGTGAGTGCCAATGTGCAAGCCGTGTTTCCCAAGGCCATGTCGAGCGCCTGCGCCACGGCCTGAGCCTGGACGGCAAACCGCTCAAGCCCGCCAAAGTGGATTGGCAAAACCCCGAGCAATTGCGCTTTGTGCTGACCGAAGGCAAGAAGCGCCAGATCCGCCGCATGTGCGAACAAGTGGGCCTGAAGGTGGTAGGCCTCAAGCGCATCCGCATGGGCGGCGTGCAGCTGGGGCAGATGCCTGCGGGAACCTGGCGGTATTTAGGGCAGAACGAGACGTTTTGACCTCTTGAAATCCAACCACAACGCCCCAAGCTGTGGGGCGTTCTTGTTTTCTGACTTTTTTTACTGTTGAACCACTATGAGCAAACAAACCCATGCCTTTCAGGCCGAAGTCGCGCAACTGCTGCACCTGGTCACGCATTCGCTGTACTCCAACCAAGAGATCTTTCTGCGCGAACTGATTTCCAACGCCTCAGACGCCTGCGACAAGCTGCGCTTTGAAGCGCTCAACAACACGGCGCTGTACGAAGACGCGCCCGAGTTGCAAGTGCGTTTGTCGTTCGACAAGGCCGCCAAGACGCTGACCATCACCGACAACGGCATCGGCATGACGGCGCAAGAAGCCATCGACCACTTGGGCACGATCGCCAAAAGTGGCACCAAAGACTTTGTGAGCAAGCTGAGCGGCGACCAGAAGTCGGACGCGCAGCTGATCGGCCAGTTTGGTGTGGGCTTTTATTCGGGCTTCATCGTCGCGGAAAAAATCACCGTCGAAACCCGCCGTGCAGGCGCGGCAGCAGCCGAAGGCGTGCGCTGGATCAGTGGCGGCACGGGCGACTTTGAAGTGGAAACCATCAACCGCGCCGAACGCGGCACCAGTGTGATCTTGCACCTGCGCGAAGAAGCGCTGGACTATGCCAACACCTGGAAGCTCAAGGAAATCGTCGGCAAATACTCTGACCACATCAGCTTGCCCATCTTGATGGAACAGGAAGAGTGGAAAGACGGCGAACTGATCGAGCCGAACAACGAAGAAGGTGGCCGTCAGCCCGGCGGCATGGTCAAGACCGGCGAGTGGGAAACCATCAACAAAGCCAGCGCCTTGTGGACCCGCTCCAAGAAAGACATCACGGACGAGCAGTACGCCGACTTCTACAAACAGATCAGCCGCGACTTTGAAGCCCCGCTGACCTGGACGCACAACCGCGTGGAAGGCAGCACCGAATACACCCAGCTGCTCTACATCCCAAGCAAGGCACCACAAGACCTGTGGAACCGCGACAAGAAGGCGGGCATCAAGCTGTACGTCAAGCGCGTATTCATCATGGACGAAGCCGAAGCGCTGATGCCCAGTTACTTGCGCTTTGTGAACGGCGTGGTGGATTCTGCCGACCTGCCGCTGAACGTGAGCCGTGAATTGCTGCAGGAAAGCCGAGATGTGAAAGCCATCCGCGAAGGCTGCACCAAGCGT
>NZ_CALBEX010000007.1 GCF_937889215.1 uncultured Limnohabitans sp. | reverse complement strand
GCATCCACCTCACCGGCTTTTTTCAGGATGTTACCGATGCGCTTGTTGGCAGCGGCCAACGCAGGTGCCTCGGGCAAGGCGGCAAAAGCGCGAACAGCCGACAGGAACTGATTGACCTGACCCAAGCGCGCGGGGCGCAAGGCCATGACAGCGTCGACCTCTTGCGCACTGAAGCCCTGCTCGCGCAGGCTGCCAGACAGGCGGTCGTAAATGAAGTCGATCAGGGGACTCGACGCGTTGGTGATCTTGTCGCCGAACACGGGCACAGACAGCGCCAACAACTCGGGCAGAACCAAGGCCAAGTCTTTGTCGATCAGCATGCGAATCACGCCCAAGGCATGGCGGCGCAACGCAAACGGGTCTTTGTCCCCCGTGGGCACGTTGCCAATGCCGAACATGCCCACCAAGGTTTCGAGCTTGTCGGCCAGCGCCACCACCAGACCCACTTGGTTGCGTGGCAAGTCGTCGCCCGCAAAACGCGGTTTGTAGTGGTCTTCAATCGCCTCGGCCACTTCGGTGGACAGGCCGTCGTGGCGGGCGTAGTAGCCCCCCATGATGCCCTGCAGCTCGGGGAACTCGCCGACCATGTCGGTCAGCAAATCGGTCTTGGCCAAGCGGGCGGCCTGCTCGGCTTGCGCCGCCAGCGCATCGCCACCCACTTGCTGACCAATGGCTTTGGCGATGGCGCAAACGCGCGCCATGCGCTCGCCCTGGGTGCCCAGCTTGTTGTGGTAGACCACTTTGGACAGGCCTTCGACGCGCGATTCGAGCGTCTTTTTACGGTCTTGGTCGAAGAAGAATTTGGCATCGGCCAGGCGCGGGCGCACCACGCGCTCGTTGCCACCGATCACAAACGACGCGTCGTCGGGGCTGATGTTGCTCACCACCAAAAAACGGTTCGTCAGCTTGCCCGATGCATCAATCAAAGGGAAGTATTTCTGGTTGGCCTTCATCGTCAGGATCAGGCACTCTTGCGGCACACCCAAGAACTCGGTCTCGAACTGGCATGTCAGCACATGGGGCCGCTCGACCAGCGCGGTCACTTCGTCCAGCAGCGCTTCATCTTCAATCGGGCGGGCGCCCCCGCCCACCTTGGCAGCAGCCGCTTGCAACTGGCGCACGATCTCGGCGCGGCGCTCGGCAAAACTGGCGATCACCGCACCGTCGTTCCTCAGCGTCTCGGCGTATTGGTCGGCATGCTGCAGCACCAAAGGCGAGACTTTGGCCTCAAAGCGGTGACCTTGTGTGCTGTTGCCAGCCGTGAGGCCCAGCGCCTTGAGCGGTACTACGGTGGAGCCGTGCAAGGCGATCAGGCTGTGCGCCGGGCGCACAAAGTTCACGCTGCTCCAGCCGGGCAACTCACAGTCGGTCTCCAGCTGGTACTGCATGACTTTGGGAATTGGCAACTTGGCCAGCGCTTCTTCCAGCGCTTTTTGCAGGCCCGCTTGCAGCGAAGCGCCTTTAACGATGCTGTCGTAAAACAAGGCTTCGGCTTTGCCATCTGGGGCGCGCTTGAGGGCGGCCACGGCAGCGGCCGGATCGCTCACATCCGCCCCCAAGGCTTGCAGTTTTTTCAGCAGCGCGGGGGTGGCGTTGCCAGCCGCGTCCAGGCCCACAGCCACGGGCATGAGCTTTTGTTGCACCGCTTTGTCAGCAGCCTGCGCCAGCACGCCGGTCACATGGACGGCCAAGCGGCGGGGCGAGGCAAACGCGGTCACCACCGCATCGGCAGCGGCCAGGCCCTGGGCTTGGAGTTGTTCGGCCAATACGCCCGAAAACGCCGTACCCAACTTGTTGAGCACCTTGGGCGGCAACTCTTCTACGAACAATTCAACCAGCAAATTTTGTGTCGTCATGTCTTTCTTCCTCACGCGGCTTTCTTGGGCATTTGGGCAACCCATTCACGCGGTGCCATCGGGAAGTCCAGACGTTCGCGGCTTTCGTAATAACTTTGCGCCACGCTGCGGGCCAGGTTGCGGATGCGGCCAATGTAGGCGGCGCGTTCTGTCACGCTGATCGCGCCGCGCGCGTCCAGCAAGTTGAAAGAATGCGCGGCCTTGAGCACTTGTTCATACGCAGGCAGCGCCAGCTGTTGGGTGATCAGGTGTTGGGCTTGTTTTTCGTGCGCACCAAAAGCAGTGAACAAGAACTCGGCATCGCTGTGCTCGAAGTTGTAGGTCGATTGCTCAACTTCGTTTTGGTGGTACACGTCGCCGTAACTCAGGGTGTCGGTCCACTTCAGGTTGTAGACGTTGTCCACGCCCTGCAGGTACATGGCCAAGCGCTCCAGGCCATAAGTGATCTCACCGGTGATGGGCTTGCAGTCGATGCCGCCGACTTGCTGGAAGTAGGTGAACTGCGTGACTTCCATGCCGTTGAGCCAGACTTCCCAGCCCAGCCCCCAAGCGCCGAGCGTGGGGTTTTCCCAGTCGTCTTCGACGAAACGGATGTCGTTCTTCTTCAGGTCAAAGCCCAGCGCTTCGAGCGAACCCAGATACAACTCGAGGATGTTGCTGGGCGCGGGCTTCAGGACCACTTGGTACTGGTAGTAGTGCTGCAAGCGGTTGGGGTTTTCGCCGTAGCGGCCATCCTTGGGGCGGCGGCTGGGTTGCACATAAGCGGCTTTCCACGGCTCGGGGCCAATGGCGCGCAAAAACGTGGCGGTGTGGCTGGTGCCCGCGCCGACTTCCATGTCGTAGGGCTGGAGCAAGGCGCAACCCTGGGCGTCCCAGTATTGCTGAAGTTTGAGAATGATTTGCTGGAAGGTCAACATGGACTCAGGCAGCCAGCGCAAAACTGGCTTGTGGGTTGAGTGGGCGCAGTGGGCTTGCGCGAACCCTTGATTTTACGGTCTTTGCAATTCAAAACTTGGGTTTTCGTCGGTGCGGGCGCAGCTCACACCGCCCGCCGACGCCAGACAGCCCAAACCAGCACCGCCAAGCACAGCCCCCACAAAGGCCCCAAACCCCAAGTTGAGGCCCACCAGGCAAAAGGCGTCAAACCCTGACGGCCGTCGTAGGTCCCGGTCAAACTGCCCCGGGTAAAGCGTGGCAGCTGGTGCGTCACGCGCCCGGTGTGGTCGATGATGGCCGTGGCCCCAGTGTTGGTGGCGCGCAGCATGGGCCGCCCCAACTCCATGGCCCGCATGCGGGAGATGTTCAGGTGCTGGTCCACCGCCAAGGTGTCACCAAACCAGGCGATGTTGCTCACATTCACCAAGGCTGTTGGAGCGGCGGCCGAGTCCTTGAAGCGAATGGCCAGTTCTTCGCCAAACAGGTCTTCGTAACAAACGTTGGGGGCCAGGCGCTGGCCTTGCCAGGCCAGCGATGGCTGGTCCCATCCACCCGATTTGAAATCGCCCAAGGGGATGTTCATCATGCGGATGAACCACACAAAGCCGGGTGGCATGAACTCGCCAAAGGGCACCAGGTGCGCCTTGTCGTAGCGGTAAGGCGGCGTGCCCTCAGGGCCCAAGGCCATCACCGAGTTGGTGTAACCGTCGGTCAGGCTGCCCAAGGGCACGCCCACCAAGGCCATGGGCCGTTGTGGCTGCGCAAAGTGTTGCTGCAAACTGTCCCAATAGCCGTCTGGCAACTGGTGTGGCAAGACCGGAATGGCGGTCTCTGGGGCCACCACCAAGGCTTGGCGGCTGGCGCGCAACTGTGCGTCGTACCACTGGAGCGCGTCACGCACGCCGCTGACCGCTTGGAACTTGTCGGTTTGTGAAATATTGGCCTGCAGCAACTGCACCTGCCCAATGCCGGCCGAGGTCGTCCACACCGGCCCCCAAGCCTGCAGCCCCCAAGAGACGGCCAACACCCCCAACAGGGGCTTCAACGCTCGCCGACGCCAACCGGCCAGCGCCAGCCGCATGGCCAGCCAAGCTGCGATGGCCCCCACCCCGTAAACCCCCACCCAAGGCGCCCAGGCCGCCAACACGCCATCCACATGCGCGTAACCGCCCGCCCCCCAGGGAAACCCCGTCAGCCATTGGCCCCGCATGAGTTCTGCCAAGGTCCACAAGGCTGCAAACAAGGCGCTGGCCAGTCCGGGACTAGCCGTCACCAGCCCCCGCGCCACGGCCACCCACACGGCCGACGCGGCGGCGTAATAAAGCCCCAGCGCCGCCGCCAACGCCAACACAGCCAGCGCCGCCAAAGGCGCTGGCAAGCCGCCTACATCGTGCATCGACACGTACAGCCACCAAAAACAACCCGCCAACCAAGCCGTGGCAAAGACGCCGCCAAACCAAGCAGCTTGCCGCAGCGAAGCTCCCCGACCGCGCGAGGCTTGGCTGCGCACCCTGCTGGCCAAGCCCGCGGCCATCAGGGTCAGGCTCAGGACCTGCAACCAGCCTTGCGCCTGGCCTGTGCCGGGCAAAGCGATGGCTGCGGCCTGCGCGGCCCCTGCGCATGCAGGCCAAAGGGTTTGGAACCCAAGGCCACGCACGCGGTCACCGCTCATGCCGCAGACCCGGGGGGCGGCGTCGAGGCATTTGGTCCATCAGGCAGAGCGCTGGCTTCGGTAGGCACGGGCGACACCTTGAACCAACGCACGGCACCCGCTCGGGTGTGCAACACCACAAAGCGCAAGCCCGCCAAAATGAACTCTTCGCCGCGGTGCGGCACATGCCCCATTTCGTGAGCGATCAAGCCCCCCAGCGTGTCAAAGTCATGCCCGTCGTCGCCACCTTCGCGGGCTTGCTGCAAATTCACGCCAAAGGCGTCGCTGACCCGTTCCAATGCGGTGTCGCCGCCGACACGGAAGCTGCCGTCAGGCAAGCCAAAAATGTCCCCTGCTTCGTCGGCGATGTCGAACTCGTCTTCGATCTCCCCAACGATCTGCTCCAGCACATCTTCAATGGTGATCAGCCCTGCCGTGCGGCCGTACTCGTCGATCACCATGGCCAAGTGGTTGCGGTTGTCGCGGAACTGCCGCAACAAATCATTCAGGCCCTTGCTTTCGGGCACAAAAACCGCCGGCCTCAACAAAGCACGGATGTTCAATTCGGGGGCGCGCTGCAGCTTGAGCAGGTCTTTGGCCAACAAAATGCCGATGATGTTTTCTTTCTCGCCCTCGTACACCGGGAAACGCGAATGGGCCGTGTCAATCACCTGGTGCATCAACTGATCCAGCGGGTCTTCGATGTTAAGCAAGTCCATGCGGGGGGCGGCCAGCATCACATCGCCAGCCGTCATGTCGGCCATGCGGATCACACCCTCGATCATCAAGCGGCTTTCTGCGTTGATGATGTGGTTGTCCTCGGCCCCGGCCAGGGTCTCGATCAGCTCAGCGGCCGAATCAGGGCCGGGATGGATGAATTCCGCCAGTTTTTGCAGAAAACTCCGCTTGTCTTCGCGCTCGGCTTGGCGCGCAGGGTAAGGGTCAGACACGGTCAACGGGTGCAGGACATGCTGCTGTTAGCAAAGGCCAAGGATAGCGGATTCACAGCCCCGGCCCCCGATCAAGGTCCACGCGCATGGTGGCGGGCATCACGCACCCCTTGGCGGATCTCTTGAACCATGACCAGCCACTCGCGAAACTGGTGCGCCTGCATTTTGAGCTGGTAGTCAAGTTCGGCCATCTGTTCTTGCATGAGGCCATTGATTTGGCTGTCCAAGGTGGCTTGTGGCAAAGACAAATAGGCCTCACTTTCGCTGCCGTCGCGCTGCACCACAGCCCCCGCGTGGCGGGCGATTTTGAGCATCGCCACGTTCTCGCTCAGGGCATGGATGAACAACAGGTTCACGCCCTGGTTGCGGGCGTGCATGACCGCGTGGCCAAACAACTGGGCGCCCAAGCCTTTGCCACGCTGGTGCGGCAACACCGAGACGCCAAACTCGGCGCAAGTGGCCCATTGCGGATCGACCGAATAGGCCAAATGCGCCACAGCCACCAGCGCCAGTCGCCGGTTGAACACCCCAAAAATTTCATCCCGCTCAAAATTCAGGCCCTGCACATACCGGTCAATTTGCTCATCGGTGGCGGCATAGCCAAAACGCAAGTAGCGGTCTGCGGCAGGCAGGGCCTGCAAATGGCGCGCGACGCGCAGCTTGTGACGGGGTGACAGTGAACGGATCGGCACCCAACGTGGTGGCGTCGGCCCCTGGCCAGGCGCTTGTGCAGGGGCACTTTCCGCCACACCCCACCAGCGACGCCAAAGCCGCCGCAGGTATTCGCCTAATTTAAAAGTTCGAAGTTTCAGGGGTTTGGTCATGGCAAAGCCTAGGGTTAACACCCATTCTGCACCCTTTACGCCGATCTGCTCAAGCCCCGGTTTTGTCGCCTGTGAGACCGCCATGACGCCCACTCAGGACTTGCCCCATGCCGACCAGAACCAGAGCTGGTGACAATGCACATCTATCAGGAGACAACCGCATGGAACGTATCTGGCTCAAAAATTACCCGCCCGGTGTGCCCCACGACATCGATACCGCCCAATACAAAAGCCTGACCGACTTGCTCGAACGGTCTTTCCGTGAACAGGGCAACAGCCCCTTTTCGGTCTGCATGAACCGTTGGATGAGCTACAAACAGCTCGACGAGTTGTCCACCGCCATGGGCGCTTGGTTGCAAAGCAAAGGGCTGGAGCCCGGCAGCCGGGTGGCCATCATGCTGCCCAACCTGCCTCAATTTGCCGTGACCATGGCCGCCATTTTGCGGGCAGGCTACACCTGCGTGAATGTCAACCCCCTCTATACAGCGCGCGAGCTGGAACACCAACTCAAGGACTCCGGCGCCACGGCCATCGTGATCCTGGAGAACTTTGCCGCCACCTTGCAAGATGTGATCGAGCGCACCGCTGTGCAGCATGTGGTGCTGGCTTCCATCGGTGATTTGCTGGGCCCCTGGTACGGCCGCTGGATGAGCTTTGCCGTGCGGCACCTGGCCAAAATGGTGCCCCCGTTCGAATTGCCTCTGACGGCAGGGCGGACGGTCACCCCCTTCAAGAAAGCCCTCGCCCAAGGGCGCACGATGAACCTGCGCCCCGCCGCGCAAACCATGGACGACGCCGCGTTCTTGCAGTACACGGGCGGCACCACCGGTTTGTCCAAAGGGGCCGTCTTGACCCACGGCAACGTGGTGGCGTCCATCTTGCAAGCCGAGGCTTGGTTCTCTCCGGCCTTGGCAGAGATAGGTGATCTGCGCAAAGTCAACAGCATCGCCGCCCTGCCGCTGTACCACATCTTCGCGCTGACTTTGTGCCTGCTGGCCATGCGCCAAGGCTCCTTCATCACGCTGGTGCCCAACCCGCGCGACTTTGCCAAGTTCATCGAAGTTCTCAAGCAGCGCCCCTTCCATGTGCTGCCCGGGGTGAACACGCTGTTCAACGCGCTGATGCAGCACCCTATGTTCAAGACCATCGACTTCTCGTCGCTCAAGCTCACCCAGGCGGGTGGCATGGCCGCCTCCGAAGGCACGGCCCAGCATTGGCAAGCGGCTACCGGCAGCGCCATGATCGAAGGCTGGGGCATGAGCGAGACCTGTGCGATCGGCACCAACAACCCGGTCACTCAAAAGACCTTCAGCGGCAACATCGGCTTGCCGCTGCCGGGAATCGACATCGCCATCAAGGACGACGAGGGCCAAAGCCTGCCGGTGGGCAGCTCGGGTGAAATCTGCATCCGTGGCCCCAACGTCATGACCGGCTACTTCAACCAATCAGAAGAGAACGCCAAAACCTTCACCGCCGATGGCTTCATGCGCACGGGCGATGTCGGCATCATGGACACGCAAGGCTTCACCCGCATCGTGGACCGCAAAAAGGACATGATCATCGTCAGCGGCTTCAACGTCTTCCCCAGCGAATTAGAGAACGTCATCTCGACCTGCCCCGGCGTGGTCGAGTGCGCAGCCGTGGGCATTCCCAACAGCATGCAGGGCGAAACCATCAAGGTCTTTGTGGTGCGCAACGATGCCATGCTGACCGAAGAGGCTGTGGCCCAGTTTTGCCACGACAAACTCACCGGCTACAAGCGTCCCAAATACATCGAGTTCCGTGATGAGCTGCCCAAATCCAACGTGGGCAAAATCCTGCGCCGCGAACTGCGCAGCGCCAAATGACGCCACACAGCGCCCTGCCACCGGGTGTGCACGTATTTGAGCGCGGCTGGTTGTCGGCCAACAACGTGCTGCTGCTGGACGCGCACAGCACCACCTTGGTCGACAGCGGCTACGTCACCCACCAAGCCCAAACCCTGTCCTTGGTCAGCCACGCCCTGCAAGGCCGCGCTCTGGACCAACTGGCCAACACCCACCTGCACAGCGACCACTGCGGCGGCAACCAGGCCCTGCAAGCGCAGTACCCGGCCCTGAAAACCTGGATCCCACCGGGCCTGTCGCAAGCGGTGCAGCATTGGCGCGAAGAAGAGTTGAGCTACCAACCCACAGGCCAGAACTGCCCCGCTTTTGCCTTCACCGGATTGCTGCAACTAGGCAGCACCCACCGCTGGGCCGACATGGACTGGCAAGTGCACGCCGCCCCAGGGCACGATCCGCATTCGGTCATCTTGTTTGCGCCCGAGCACCGCTTGCTGATGTCGGCCGATGCGCTCTGGCAAAACGGTTTTGGCGTGGTGTTTCCGGAGCTGGTCGGCATCGACGCCTTTGACGAAGTGGCCCAAACCCTGGACCTGATCGAGCGGTTAGACCCCGCCACCATCATCCCGGGGCACGGCGCCGTGTTCACCGAAGTGGCCCCTGCACTGGCCCTGGCCCGCAGCAAACTCGAAGGCTTTGCGAAAAACCCCGAACGGCATGCCCGCTACGGCACCAAGGTGCTGCTCAAATTCAAACTGCTCGAATGGGGACAAATCTCCAAAGCCGAATTCAGCGCCTGGGCCATGAATGTGCCCTACATGCGCGAGCTGCACCAACGCTTTGGCCAAGGCCACAGCGTGCAAGTCTGGCTCGACATGATGCTGGCCGAACTGTCCCGCAGCGGGGCCATGCAAGAGCTGGGCGGGGTGTTGCACGACGCTTGAGGTGCAAGCCAACGAAGGTCTGCGGACCACTGCGGGTAACAACGCGTGCGATTGGCGCGGGAAACGAAAGTCGGACTCGCAACCTCGACCTTGGCACCCCGAGTTCGACAGTTAACGACACAAGTTGATTTTGTTGGAACAAAAGATGGTGCCTTTGGACTTCTTGTGGACTTCGGCCCCGCCCTGAACTGAGAGATCCCGGAGAAAATGCGCCAACGCTGAGGAGATAGTGGCTCAGGACGTCCAGAGCATGCGAAACGCGAAGTCCGCAAGAATACGCGCAAACCCGCAACAACCACTGACACCCGCGCCAACGGTCGTAAAAAAAACCCACCTCAGAAGAGTTGGGGTTTATGAATTGGTGGCAACCAGAAATATGAAGGGAGCTGCTAACTTATCGCTACCAATGAAGATTCCTGAATACTGCTGATTGCGCGCCATGGCGACAGCGTGCCCCACCGGGTCTGCTAAGCAGCCGCACGGGCACGGCGCGCGCTGGCGCTAGATTTCTTGCGCGCCACAGGCTCAGCGCCCAAGTGCTCAATCACCACTGGTGGCCGGTTGGGGAACTGCGCCACGAGGTTGAGTTCGCCCCCCATGCTCTCTACGTATTGGCGAAGCGTTGACAGCAGCATGTCACTGCGTTTTTCCAATCTGGAAATGGTGTCTTGTCCAACACCCAGGGCCGCAGCCAGTTGTTCCTGGGTTTGCTGCGCAGCTTGGCGCAAGTCCTTCAATGTGGCCAACTCCATCGCACGAGCTTCGATACGCTCACGCCGGGCCTTGGGCAAGGCAGCCATCACGTCATCGAGTTTTCTTGTCATTGCCTATGGTGGGGTTGCTAATTCGGAAACAGATTTTCTTGCCAATAACAAATTTGTAATTTTTAACTTTAAATTTGCTAATATCATGGGCATGTTCGAGAATTGTAACCTCTCATCTCCTGCTTTAATTTTAAGGATTGCACGTGTTTCAACAAGTTGTCCCCGTTAACAAAGAACGTCATGCCAGCAAAAAGATCAAAGACATTGCTGACTTTAACTTTGCGTCTGAGTTCCACATTGCTTACGTCACCATGCACGAGTTTGTTCGTGCCGCTTCCATTTTTCCCATTGTTTTCCTTGAAGACAAAATCAAAGACGAGTTTCGCCCTGTTGCACTGATGGGTTTGAATGCAGGTGAAAACCTGTTTGTTGCAGCCGATGGCAAATGGCAATCATCTTATGTGCCGGCGATCATCCGCCGCTACCCATTTGCATTGAGCCCCAGCGGCAAAGATGACCAGTATGTGGTTTGCCTCGACGAAGCCAGCGATTTGGTTTCTGATACAGACGGTGCGGCTTTATTCGACGAACAAGGCGATCCAACGCAAGTCATTGAAAACGTCAAGCGTTACTTGGGTGAACTGCAGCAAATGGATTTTTTAACGCAAGGTTTTTGCAAATTTCTAGCAGCCAACAACATGTTCACACCACTGAACATGCGGGTGCGTGACAACGACAAAGTGAAAAATTTATCAGGCTGCTATGTGGTCAACGAAGAGCGCTTGAACAATTTGTCTGACGACCGGTTCTTGGAAATAAAGGGCAAGAACTACCTGGCCCCTTTGTATGCCCATTTGATTTCACTGGCGCAAACTGAGCGCTTGGTGAAACTGCAAGATGAGAAAACGGCTGCTGCCACATAAATATGAAGCGCTCAGTCTTTCACGGCTTGGCGTTTTTAATGGGCGCAGCTTTAATACAGTTTGCGTCGCTAGCAGGACCTTTATCGCCTCGCTTGTCGGTTC
>NZ_CALBEX010000006.1 GCF_937889215.1 uncultured Limnohabitans sp. | reverse complement strand
ACCACGGTGCAGACAAAAATCATCGACAGGGTTTTCATGAGGTCTTGCCACATGCCAAACACCCCCACCCACAGAAGCGCCAACATGGCTGCCAGCACGATCTTCCAGGACCGACTGGCCAGCCACGACACAGCGGCAATGCCCGCCATGACCAGTGGCCATGGGGATTGGGTGAGCAAGTGCTCCGAGGCCAGCAAGAAATCACGCAGCGGATCGAACAAGCGCTCGATCATTTCCCCATGTTCACGGGTGAAAGTGCGGAACGTTCCGTCAATGGCCAAACGGATGGCGCGCAAAGTCTCTTCGCCTAGCGCCGGAAAGCGCTGGAGCCAACTCAGGTCCGCCATGCTTTACAGGCTCGCCTGAACTTTTGCGGCCACATCGGCACTGACCCAGGCTTTCCAGATTTCAGGCTGGGTGCGCAGGAAATGCTTGGCGGCATCGTTGCCGTTGGCTTGCTTCTCGCTCATCCAAGCGAGCAAGCCGTTCAGGGTGCTGTTGCTCCAACCGCGCTTGTCCAAGTAGCCCATGGCGTCACCGGCTTTTTTCTTGAAGTCATCGGTGACCACGGTGTAGACATCGGCACGCGCCCAGTCGCTCTTGACTGGTTTGGCACATTCTTGCTTGCTGTTGCAAGCCTCCCAAGCTTCTTTGTCGTGAGGCACGCCGGCATCGAGTTTGACCATCTCGTATTTGCCCAAAATGGAGGTTGGTGCCCAGTAATAACCCAGCCAGCCTTGCTTGCGCTCGTAAGCTTTGGCGATGGAACCATCCAGACCCGCTGCAGAGCCGGTATCCACCAATACAAAGCCTTGCGCTTCGCCGTTCCAAGCTTTGAAGGCATTGCCAGTGGTCAGCTGACAGTTCCAGCCAGACGGGCAGTTGTGCACAGCGCCCTTGCCTTTGTTTTCAGCCGAAGGGAACAAGCCAGGTTGCTTCAACGCGTCATCAATGGTTTTGATTTCAGGATGGGCATCAGCCAAGTATTTGGGAATCCACCAACCCTCAACACCGCCGTCAGGCAGGGACTGGGCGGCGTAATGCAAACGGCCTTCTTTGACAGCCGCATCCAGCGGCTGACGCACCGCGTTGACCCAAGCTTCGGGGGCCACATCGGGCTGGCCTTTTTCCATCATCGAGGTCAGCGTGGGCATGGTGTCACCGGGCACCAGCTCCACATCGCAGCCATAACCAACGCTCAAGATGATTTGGTCCACATTGGCCAAGACCTCGGCCGACTGCCAAGTCATATTGGCCACTTTGACCTTGCCGCACTGAGCGGTCACGGGTGCCGTTGCAACGGCCTGGGGTTCTGGCTCTTTTTGACCGCAAGCGGTCAATGCCAATGCGGCGGCGGTGGATGTCAAAAGAAAAGCAATTCGCTTCATGGTTTCTCCAATCAATTGTCTGACAGCCCATCAGCGTTGCGGTTTGAATCAGGCCCTAAGACCTGGCAACTGGGCTCAAAAAGCCTGAAACGTGGCGCTTCAGGCGCATACAGAAGATCACAGGGCTCACGACGACACGGGGTCTGGAGGTGTGCTGCACGGCTGGATTGTATTTGTCCAAATGTATTTTGTCAACCTTTTTTGGCCGGACCTGTTCGCCAAGGTGTCTTGCCGCGTCCGAAAAGCGTGGTTTGGGTACCGGTCTGGTGACGTTCACGGGATGCCAATTCAACGAGGACTGAAAGATTCTTCAACCCCTCGCCCACTGTCTCGGTTTACAGTCAAGCTCAGATTGACAGGAATGCCGACATGAACAGCCCCACCAGCCCCGAACTCCTCTCCAGCTTAGAACGTGCCGAGCGCCAAAGCGCCGTGGTTCAGGCCTTAGCCCGGGTGTTGCCGCAAGACGCCATTCTTTACACCCCCGAAGACACCACGCCTTACGAATGCGACGGCCTGACCGCTTACCGCGAGCGGCCGCTGGTGGTGGCCTTGCCCGAGACCGAGGCGCAGGTGAAAGCCGTGCTCAAAGCCTGCCATGCCCTGCAAGTACCGGTGGTGGCGCGCGGCGCGGGCACGGGCCTGTCTGGTGGCGCCATGCCGCACCGCATGGGCGTGACGCTGTCCATGGCCCGCTTCAACCAAATCAAAACCGTCGACCCCGTGAGCCGCACCGCACTGGTGCAATGCGGTGTGCGCAACCTGGCTATCAGCGAGGCGGCTGCGCCTTACGGCCTGTATTACGCCCCCGACCCCTCCAGCCAGATCGCCTGCACGATTGGCGGCAACGTGGCCGAAAACTCGGGCGGCGTGCACTGCCTCAAATACGGCCTCACGGTGCACAACGTGCTCAAAGTGCGTGGCTTCACCATCGAGGGTGACCCGATCGAATTTGGCAGCGACGCGCTCGACACATCGGGCTACGACCTGATGGCCGTGTTGGTGGGCAGCGAAGGCATGCTGGCCGTGACCACCGAAGTCACCGTCAAACTGGTGCCCAAACCGCAACTGGCCCGCTGCATCATGGCCAGCTTTGACGACGTGCGCAAAGCGGGCGATGCGGTGGCCGCAGTCATTGCGGCCGGCATCATCCCGGCGGGTTTGGAGATGATGGACGGGCCCATGACCGCTGCGGTGGAAGACTTTGTGCACGCCGATTACGACTTGAGCGCCGCAGCGATTCTTTTGTGCGAGAGCGACGGCACGCCCGAAGAAGTCGAAGAAGAAATCGGCCGCATGAGCGAGGTGCTGCGCAACTGCGGGGCCACCGCCATCACCGTGAGCCGCGACGAAGCGCAGCGCATGAAGTTCTGGAGCGGCCGCAAAAACGCCTTCCCCGCTTCGGGCCGCATCAGCCCCGACTACATGTGCATGGACTCGACCATCCCACGCAAGCGCCTGGCCGACATCCTGCAAGCCATCTCGGAGATGGAAACCAAGTACGCACTGCGCTGCCTGAACGTGTTCCACGCGGGCGACGGCAACCTGCACCCACTGATCTTGTTCGATGCGAACGATGCCGACCAGCTGCGCCGCTGCGAGCTGTTTGGTGCAGAGATTCTGGAAACCAGCGTGGCCATGGGCGGCACCGTCACAGGCGAACACGGCGTGGGCATCGAGAAAGTCAACAGCATGTGCGTGCAGTTCAGCGCGGCAGAAAACGAGCAGATGTTCGCCGTCAAACGGGCGTTCGATCCTTTCAGTCTGCTCAACCCCGGCAAGGTCATCCCGACGCTGAACCGCTGCGCCGAATACGGCCGCATGCTGGTGCGGGCGGGAGCCATCAAGCACCCGGAGCTGGAGCGCTTCTGAGGTATTGGCGCAGACCGAGGGTCCGCCCTCAGTCCAGCCCGCGCACCACCTGCATGGCTTCTTCGATGCGCTCGACCGGGTAAATCGTCAGGCCTTCGAAGGCTTTGTCGTTCTTCTTGGGGGCATTCGCCTTGGGCACCACCGCCACCTTGAAGCCGAGTTTGGCCGCTTCCTTCAGGCGGTCTTGACCACGCGGCGCAGGGCGCACTTCACCGGCCAAGCCCACCTCGCCAAAAGCAATGAAACCCTTGGGCAAAGCTTTGCCGCGCAGACTGCTGGTGATGGCCAGCATCACCGCCAAGTCGGCTGCAGGCTCGCTGATGCGCACGCCGCCCACCGCGTTCACAAACACGTCCTGGTCCATGCAGGCCACGCCCGCATGGCGGTGCAGCACGGCCAGCAGCATGGCCAAGCGGTCGCGGTCCAGGCCCACGCTCAAGCGCCTGGGCGATGGGCCGCCGCTGTCCACCAGGGCCTGAATTTCGACCAACAGCGGGCGGGTGCCTTCGAGGGTGACCATCACGCAGCTGCCGGGCACGGGTTCAGCGTGTTGGCTCAAGAAGATGGCGCTGGGGTTGCTCACGCCTTTCAGGCCTTTTTCGGTCATGGCGAACACGCCGATTTCGTTCACCGCACCAAAGCGGTTCTTGATGGCGCGGATCAAGCGGAAGTTCGAATGCGTGTCGCCTTCGAAGTAGAGCACCGTGTCCACCATGTGCTCCAGCACGCGAGGGCCAGCGAGCGCGCCTTCTTTGGTGACGTGACCGACCAGCACGATGGTGGTGCCGGTCGATTTGGCGGTGCGCGTCAGGTGCGCCGCGCATTCGCGCACCTGCGCCACCGAGCCGGGGGCGCTGGTGAGCTGGTCCGAGTACACCGTCTGGATCGAGTCGATGATGGCGATGCCCGGCTGGCGCGACTGCAGCGTGTGCAAAATCTTTTCGAGTTGGATCTCGGGCAGCACCGGCACTTGCGAGTCGGGCAAGCCCAGGCGACGCGAACGCATGGCCACCTGCGCTCCGCTTTCTTCGCCCGTCACATACAAGGTGTTCATGCCGCTGCGCTGCAGCGCGTCCACCGCTTGCAAGAGCAAGGTGGATTTGCCAATGCCCGGGTCACCGCCGATCAGCACCACGCCGCCTTCGACCATGCCGCCGCCCAGCACGCGGTCGAGTTCGTCGATGCCGGTGGGATGGCGCTCAAAGTCGGCCGCTTCGATCTGGGCCAGGGGCAGCACCTCGGATGTGGGGGCCAGCGAGGCGTGCACCGAGCCAAAGCGGTTTTTGCCGCCAGCGGGTTCAGCGGATGCCTCGATCAAGGTGTTCCAGGCGTTGCAGCTGGGGCATTTGCCCATCCAGCGGGGGCTGGTGCCGCCGCACTCGGTGCAGGTGAATATCGATTTGTCTTTGGCCATGGGGTGTGATTGTGCCTTTTGACAGGCGCGCGTGTCGGACCTGCAGGGCCCTTAATAAACCCATGCCAGAAGTTCAAGCCCTCAGGATACGAGATCGCGGCTTGAATGCGTGGACGCGCCGAGCCAAGCTTGTACAAACTCACGCGTGATGTCGATGGCGCTCAGACTGCGCGCACTCGCTGCGTTTTGGCCAGACCACAGGGGTGTGAAGTCGCTGCTGCCTTGCGCTTCGGCGGCAGTGCGCAAGGGTGCAATGGCCGCTGTGGCCAAAGGGAATGCGGGAGCCGCGTCATTCAAAGGCCCCAATTCGCGCATCAGGCGGTTGACGATGCCGCGCGCTGGACGGCCGCTGAACAAGGTGGTCAAGGCCGTGTGCTGGGCAGCAGGTGACCGCAAGGCCGCACGGTGCAGCGCGCTGGTGCCCGCTTCGTGGCTGCACAAATAGGCCGTGCCGATTTGCACCCCCGAAGCGCCCAACTGCCGGGCTGCCGCCACGGCTTGTGCCGTGCCCACACCGCCCGCAGCGATCACCGGCACATCCACAGCCTGCACGATTTGGGGCAACAAGGCGAAAGTGCCCATTTGCGTGCTCAGGTCGTCCGTCAAGAACATGCCCCGGTGCCCACCCGCCTCGAGCCCTTGGGCGATGACAGCATCGGCGCCGTGCGCCTGCAGCCAGCGGGCTTCTGCCACCGTGGTGGCCGATGACAGCACGAGCGCACCCCAGCTTTTGACGCGCGCCAGCAAATCGGGTGCGGGCAAGCCAAAATGAAAGCTCACCACCGCGGGGCGAAATGCCTCCAGCACATCGGCGCTGTCGTGCCCGAAGGGTATGCGCCCTGGGCCACCGGGCATCTGTGTTGGGTCCAGCCCAAACTCTCGGTAATAAGGGGCCAAGGCCTTGTGCCATTCGGATTCACGCTCAGGCGAAGGCGTGGGCGGCGCATGGCAAAAAAAGTTGACGTTGTAGGGCGCACGGGTGGCTGCCGTCAGCGCCTGGAGTTCGGCCTGCAGGGCGTCCGGGCTGAGCATGGCTGCGGGCAAAGCCCCCAGCCCCCCGGCCTGACACACAGCCAAAGCCAAGCGGTGGTTTTGCACACCCGCCATGGGGGCCTGGAAAATGGGCGCGGGCAGGCCCAAACGTTCGAAGAGATGAGACATAGGTCGACTTTAAGGCCTCCAGCTTGCAGCTCATGGTGCAACCGCCGAAACCTCAGGCGGCCAGCGAGTTGGGCAGGTCTTCGCGCAACAGGCTTCTGATTTCATGGCGCAAGGCATCGGCCACGATGGGCTTTGACACATAACCATCCATGCCACAAGCGAGAAAGCGCTCCCGATCACCTTTGAGTGCGTTGGCGGTCAAGGCAATGATGGGGGTGTGCTTGAGTTGCTGATTTTTCTCCAATGTCCGTATGATTTCAGTGGCTTCTACGCCCCCCATTTCTGGCATGTGGATGTCCATCAGGATCAAGTCAAATTCACGGGTCGAAAAGGCTTCGATGGCCTCGAGGCCATTTTTGGCCATGCTCACTTCGTAGCCCATGCGCTGCAGCAAGATGGTCTGCAGTGTCTGGTTGATCGGCGTGTCTTCAACCAGCAAAATCCGCTGCGACCGGAACAACACCTCGGGCTCCAGATTCTGCTCAGGTGGTAACGCAACCAAGGTGTGCGACAGCCCATTCAAAACGGTCGCCAACTCGTTGACATCGACGGGTTTGACCAAAAACCCTTGAATACTTTGTGCATCCAGCTGCTCTTGGCTGACTTGCTCACTCAAGGCGCCCATCATGATGATGGGCATTTGCGCCGCAGAAAACAGCTGACGCAATTGCGCAGCCAGTGCAAAGCCATCGATGTCGGGCATGTTCACATCGATCAGTGCGGCCCGGGCTTGTCGCAGTTGCGGCGAATGCAGCGCTTGAGCAGCACCGTCTACGGCCGCGGTATTCAGTCCCAGGGTTTGCAGTTGTTGGCTCAGCACTTTGCGGCTGCTGGCGTTGTCGTCTACCAACAAGAGTGTTTGCCCCGTCCAAAAGTCGACCAAGCTTTGTACAAAAGCGGGGCCATCGACCAAGGTGTACAGCTGAACATAAAAGCTGAAGGTGCTGCCCTGCCCGAGTTGGCTGCTCACGCGGATGTCGCCGCCCATCATGCGCACCAAGCTTCGGCTGATGGCCAGCCCCAAGCCCGTGCCGCCAAACCGACGCACAGTGCTGGAGTCAGCCTGGGTGAACACATCAAAAATCAAGGCCAGTTTGTCGGGTGCAATGCCAATGCCGGTGTCCTTGATGGCAAACTCCAGCCAGACACCGTCGCGATTGGGCGCAGACATCATGGGCTTGATACACAACAGGATTTCACCTTGGGCCGTGAACTTGATGGCATTGCCCAGCAAATTGATGATCACCTGCTGCAAGCGCAAGGGATCGCCAATCACCTCATCGGGCACATGGCGTGCCATATCGCAAACCAACTCCAATTCTTTCTCGCTGGCACGCAAAGACAAGGTGCGTGTGGCCTGCCGGATCAGGCTGTGCAATGAAAACGGATGCGGGTCCAGGCTGAGCTTGCGGGCTTCAATTTTGGAAAAATCCAAAATATCATTGATCACCGCCAGCAAGGAGTTGGCAGAGGTGGAGACCATGTCCAAGTAACTTTTTTGCTCTGTCGTCAACCGGGTTTGCAAGCAAAGCTCGGTCATGCCCAAAATACCGTTCATGGGGGTTCGGATTTCGTGGCTCATGTTGGCCAAGAAATCACTTTTGGATGCGTTGGCCGCCTGCGCAGCATCGCGCGCTTTGGCCAAATCTTGTTCGGCATGGATTCGTGCTTCAACGAACTCGTTGAAGGCCTGCGTGACCATCTTGATTTCAGTCCCACCGACTTGAGCAATGGGCGCGACAACCTGGCCATCGCGCATCCGGGCTGCCGTCTGGTGCATGGCTTTGGCCAAAACATCCAAAGGCCGAACCACCCGCCCCACGAGCATCCACAGCAACGGGGCCATCACCAGCAACAACAAGCCGCTGAAGCCCAACATTTTTTGGTAAAGATTTTCGATGGGTGCAAAGGCTTCCGAAGAGGGCACGACAGAAGCCAAGATCCAGCCTGTTGTGGCCAACCTCTTGAATGTGAAAAGCCCTTGGACGCCACCCGTGTCACGGCCCTCTTGCGTTCCCTCAAAACCCTTCATGGCATTTTCAAAGGGGACGTTGCCGCTGTCTTTGGCGATCGCCTTGAAAATAAGGTCCGAATCTGGATGGACCATGCGCAGTCTGTCCTGCGTGACCAGGTAGAAATAGCCCGTCTCACCATTTTTGCGATGGGCAATCGAGCCCAAAAAGTTGGGTTTGTGCAAGTTGAGCACACCGCCCATGATGCCCACCATCTGCTGTTGAGCATCCCAGATGGGCGCTGCCACAACCACGATAGGCTGCCGGGTGGCTTGTCCCAAAATGGGCGCTGAAATCACAGGCTTGCCAGTCTTGATGACGCCTTGTATGTAGTCACGGCCAGCCATGTCCAAGGACCTGCGACCCGGCTTCACGGGCCAGTCCACCAACAGAACGCCTTGTGGGTCAAACACATACAGATCGTCATAGGCCGTCAACAACGCCTGTTCTTGTTGAAGAAACTTCTCCAAACCGGCCAAAGTCGACGTGCCCGGTTTGGGCGCGCTTTGGGCCACCTTGCTCAACATGTCGACGCTGTCTTGCAATTTTTCGTCGAGGTGGCTGGCCAAGTCGCTCAACTGCCGAAATTCATGTTTTTCGATTCTTTGCACGATGTCCGTGCGCATCAACTGAAACTGCAAGGCGAACTGGGCCAACAACAGCAACAGCGCCATCGCGAGAGCGCTGAAAGACAGTTGAAGCTTGATACTGCGGTTTTTCATCGATCCTTCAGGCCCTGCGGCGTGATCTTGTGAGTGTGCTGACGGGCATGAATGCACTGGTGTTGCAGGACGCCCCACATCCTGCCCAGATGATTGGACAGCGGCTGATTCTAGTCTCGACTTATTTTTTCAAATACTGAATTACTCATATTTGTAATTTATTCATACTTTTATGGATTGGAAATTCCACCAACCTTTCGGCAGATCTAGGGTAAACCCGCGCAGAACGACCGCCGCATTCAATTAACATGTTAAATAAATGCACGCTACACCCTTCATCCACCGCAACCTGCCTCGCCTGCTTTTGCATGCGCGGGAATCCGTCATGGGGCATACCCGCCCCAGCCTGCGCTCACATGGCCTCTCAGACCAGCAATGGCGGGTGTTGCGGGTCTTGGGCGAACACGCGCATGACAGCGCTGGCGTGGAAACTGGGCGTGTGGCCAAAGAAGCTTTTCTGCTTGGCCCCAGCCTGACCGGTGTGCTGACCCGCATGGCGCGGGACGGCCTGATCGAGCGTCAACGCTGCCCGCAAGACGCACGGCGCACGGTGGTGCGCGCCACTCCAGCAGGCCTGGCCAAAGTGCAGGCCTTGTCGCACAGCATCGAAGCCCATTACGCCTGGATGGAGGCGCAACTGGGCAAACCCGCCATGCAGCAGCTGTACGCGCTGCTCGACCAAGTGATTGCCCTGGAGGGCGGCGGGACCACCCCACCACCGGGCCCCGACAGCAACCCGAGATCAAACCCATGAAACTTTGGCAACCTGCGGGCACCGTTTACGGCTGCCTGCTGAACTTTCAGCGCGAATGGGACTTGTGGGCTCCGCGCATGGTCCAAGACCCACATAAGGCGGCACCCAAAGCCCCGGTGCTGTATGTCAAATCGGCCAACACCTTCAACCCAGGGCCTCACCTGCTCTTGCAAGACGGTGTGAAAGAGGTGGAGATCGGTGCCACGTTGGGATTGGTCATGGGCGCGCAGGGCGATCCCGAACAGCTGGTCTTGCTCAACGATTGGTCTCAAGCTCACGCCAGCTATTACCGCCCACCCGTCAAGTTTCGATGCCGTGACGGCTACTTAGGCTGCGGCAGTCCTCCGGTGTCCTGGACCGGGCAAGACATGGGCGCAGTGCGCATCACGGTGCAGGTCAACGGACAGCGCGTGCAAACCGTGGACCTGTCCACACTGGTGCGCCCGGTGAACCAACTGCTGGACGAGGTCGCTGAATTCATGACACTGCAAGCGGGCGATGTGTTGATGCTGGGCACCGATGTGCTGGACAGCGGCCAACGGCCCCGCGTGAGAGCGGGCGATACGGTGTGCCTGAGCGCCCCGGGCTTTGCGACCTGGATTCAAAGTGTTCAGGGAGAAGCGCCATGAAACACGCACGCATTGCTTGGTCCGGCGCCATTCAACAAGCCGTCGAATCGGACGGCCAGTTGCTCATCACCCAAGGCCCGCACAAAGGCCATCGCGTGGGCTTTGACGACGTGGTTTGGCTGCCGCCGCTCGCACCTGTGCCGCAAGCGCGCACCGTCATTACGCTGGGCCTGAATTACGCCGACCATGCCAAAGAACTCGCCTTCAAGGCCCCCGAAGAACCGCTGGCTTTCATGAAAGGCGAGGCTTCGCTGATCGGGCACAAGGCCTTCACCAAGCGCCCTGCGGATGTGAAGTACATGCATTACGAATGCGAGCTGGCTGTTGTCATTGGACGCACCGCCCGCCGCGTAAAGAAGGTCGATGCTTACGACTTCATTGCCGGTTACACCGTGGCCAACGACTACGCCATCCGCGACTACCTGGAAAACTGGTACCGCCCCAACCTGCGCGTGAAAAACCGAGACACCTGCACGCCCATCGGCCCATGGTTGGTGGATGCCGCAGATGTCCCCAACCCCATGGCCATGAAATTGCAAACCACCGTGAACGGCCAAGTGACACAAAGCGGCAACACTGCCGACATGGTGTTCGACGTGCCCACACTGATCGAGTACTTCAGCAGCTTCATGACGCTCCAGCCCGGCGACCTGATCCTGACCGGCACGCCCGACGGCATCGTGAACGTGAACCACGGGGACGTGGTGGTCACCGAGATCGAAAGCATCGGGGCACTCACCAACACCCTCGTGGGCAGGCCATGACCCTTGTAGGTCGGCGGCTTCAGCCCCGACAAGACCGAAAGAGAGATACCGCTTGAAAATCGACCACCTCATCAATGGCCAAAAAATCGCAGGCAGCGACTACTTTGAAACCGTCAACCCTGCCACCCAAGAAGTGCTGGCCGAAGTCGCCTCGGGCGGCTTGCGGGAAGTGAACGCCGCTGTCGCCGCCGCCACAGCTGCTTTCCCCAAGTGGGCCGCCACCCCCGCCACCGAGCGCGCCAAGATCATGCGCAAGCTGGGCGACCTGATCACGAAGCATGTGCCTGAAATTGCCGAGACCGAGACGAAAGACTGCGGCCAAACCATCAGCCAAACCGGCAAGCAGTTGGTGCCGCGTGCGGCCGACAATTTTCATTACTTTGCCGAGATGTGCACCCGCGTGGACGGCCACACCTACCCCACGCCCACGCACCTGAACTACACGCTGTTTCACCCGGTGGGCGTGTGCGCGCTGATCAGCCCATGGAACGTGCCCTTCATGACCGCCACCTGGAAGGTCGCGCCCTGCCTGGCCTTTGGCAACACCGCCGTGCTCAAGATGAGCGAACTCACACCCATGAGCGCAGCGCGTTTGGGCGAGCTGGCGCTGGAAGCAGGTGTGCCCGCTGGCGTGCTCAACTTGGTGCACGGCTACGGCAAAGAAGCGGGCGAGCCCCTGGTCTCGCACCGCGATGTGCGCGCCATCAGCTTCACCGGCTCCACCGTCACGGGCAACCGCATCGTGCAGAGTGCGGGCTTGAAGAAGTTCAGCATGGAGCTCGGTGGCAAAAGCCCCTTTGTGATCTTTGAAGACGCCGACCTGGACCGGGCATTGGATGCCGCCATCTTCATGATCTTCAGCAACAACGGCGAGCGCTGTACTGCGGGCAGCCGCATCTTGGTGCAGCAAAGTATTTACGCCGACTTTGCCGCCAAGTTTGCCGAGCGCGCCAAGCGCATCACCGTGGGCGACCCGCTCGATGAAAAAACCATCGTCGGCCCGATGATCTCCAAAGCCCACCTGGCCAAGGTGCGCAGCTACATCGAACTCGGCCCCAAAGAGGGTGCGACGATGCTGTGCGGCGGACTGGACCAACCCGGCTACGCCGCTGATCAGCCCGCGCACGTCAAAAACGGCAACTTCGTCTGGCCCACCGTGTTTGCCGACGTGGACAACCGCATGCGCATTGCCCAAGAAGAAATCTTTGGCCCCGTCGCTTGCCTGATTCCCTTCAAGGACGAGCAGGATGCGATTGAAAAAGCCAACGACATCGAATATGGCCTATCAAGCTACGTCTGGACCGAGAACCTGGGCAAAGCCCACCGTGTGGCGGCAGCAGTCGAAGCCGGCATGTGCTTTGTGAACAGCCAAAACGTGCGCGACTTGCGCCAACCTTTTGGTGGCACCAAAGCCAGCGGCACCGGCCGCGAAGGCGGCACCTGGAGCTACGAAGTGTTTTGCGAGCCCAAAAACGTGGCGGTGTCTTTGGGCGGTCACCACATTCCACATTGGGGCGTTTGACGCCGCCCGAGCACTTCGCACCTTTCTCACCCAATTGGAGTTTCGCCATGGGACAACTCGCCCTCGCCGCCAAAATCACCCATGTGCCCAGCATGTACCTGAGTGAAATCCCCGGCCCGCGTTTTGGCACCCGCCAAAGCGCCATCGATGGCCACCAGGAAATCAGCCGCCGCTGCCGCGCCATGGGCGTGGACACGCTGGTGGTGTTTGACACGCATTGGCTGGTCAATGCGAACTACCACATCAACTGTGCGCCGCACTTCAAGGGCGAGTACACCAGCAACGAGTTGCCGCACTTCATCAACCACATGGCGTTCGAATCGCCGGGCAACCCCGAACTGGGCCATTTGCTGGCGCGTGTGGCCAATGCGTACGGCGTGGAAACACTGGCCCACGACAACACCACACTCAATCCCGAGTACGGCACCTTGGTGCCCCTGCGCTACATGAACGCCGACCAGCATTTCAAGGTGGTCTCGGTCTCGGCTTTGTGCATGGTGCATTACCTGAACGACAGCGCCCGTCTGGGCTGGGCCATGCGCGAGGCGGTCGAGAAACACTACGAGGGCAAGGTGGCTTTTTTGGCCAGTGGCAGCTTGAGCCACCGCTTTGCACAAAACGGATTGGCCCCTGAATTTGCCCACAAAATTTGGAGCCCCTTCCTCGAAAAACTCGATGAACAGGTGCTGCGCATGTGGGGCCAGCGCGAATGGAAAGCCTTTTGCGAGATGCTGCCCGAATACGCCAGCAAGGGCCACGGCGAAGGCTTCATGCACGACACCGCCATGCTGATGGGCGCCTTGGGCTGGACCGACTACGATGGCGCAGTGGACATCGTGACCCCTTACTTTGGGGCCTCGGGCACCGGACAGCTGAACGCCATTTTTGAAGTGACGCCGCAAAAAGGCGAACACATTCCCGCAGCCGCGGCCAGCAGCGCCGCAGGTTATACCGCTGTGAGCACACGGCTGTGAACATGAAAACTCCCCGTAGGTCGGTGGCTTCAGCCCCGACATGGACCTTTGCCAAACCAACAACATCCCGTCGCTGCACATTTTGTTTGGCAGCCCGCAAGACCTGCAGGCCTGCGAACAAGCG
>NZ_CALBEX010000005.1 GCF_937889215.1 uncultured Limnohabitans sp. | reverse complement strand
CCCTGCTAGCTGAACCATCAAATTGGACGGTACTTCCAGTTGTTGGCGTAGCAGAAGGCGTAGAAATTGAAGAAAGCGGTGCTAAGTTATTTGAACTACCGCCCTGCGTGTCATTGCCACTTCCAGATGCACTTCCACCTCCCCCGCCACAGCCGGCAAGAAAAAGTGAAGTTGCCAGAATAACTAGCTGTCGCATCCCGGATGATTGCATTGACTCAAAACGGCATCCCCTGTTCATGGCAAGAGAGGTCATGCGCCAATTGATAGACAATCTTTGCGTCACCACAGCAGTCCACCCGGGAGCCTTGTCATGATGATTGCCTTGCATAAAAACGCACGAACGACGCCCGCCATTCGAGCGGAGATGGCGGCCAGCTCGGACACCGCTGCAACTTTGGCGTTGCGTTACGGTGTGAGTGAAGGCACCGTCTACAAATGGAAGGGCCGAGACAACTTCCATGACGCGTCCCACACCCCGCAGCGGCTTCAAACCACGCTCACACCCGCTCAAGAACAGATCGTGGTCGAACTCAGAAAGACGCTGCTTTTGCCCCTGGATGATTTGTTGGCCGTCACCCGCGAGTTTCTTTGCCCGCAAGCCACGCGCTCGGGTCTTGATCGTTGCTTGCGTCGCCACGGCGTTGGCAACCTCAATGCGCTCAAGCCCAAAGAGCCCAAAGAGCCCACTGAGCCTCACAAAGCCTTCAAAAGCTACGAGCCGGGGTTCATCCACATCGATGTCAAATACCTGCCCCAGATGCCCGACGAGACCAGCAGGCGCTATCTGTTTGTGGCCATTGACCGCGCCACGCGCTGGGTGTTTGTTCAGATCAAGAGTCACAAGACGGCCGCTGCCGCTCGCTCGTTTCTGAACGCCTTGCACAAGGCTTGTCCGATCAAGATGCAGAAAATTCTGACTGACAACGGCAAAGAGTTCACCGACAGGTTGTTTGCAAGCCGTGAGCGCCAGGCCACGGGCAACCATGAGTTTGACCAACTGTGCCAAGCCCTGAGCATTGAGCACCGCCTGACCAAGCCACGCACGCCCCGAACCAATGGCATGGTCGAACGCTTTAATGGGCGCATTGCCGATGTGCTCAAAACGCATCGATTCACCAGTGGCGAGGATTTGGAGCAAACGCTCATGCGTTACGTGGCCTTGTACAACCATCAATTACCCCAGTCGGCGCTCAAGAGCAAAACCCCGATGAGGGCCATGAAAGACTGGTACGCTTCTCATCCGCATTTGTTTGTAAAACGCCCTTACGATCATCCGGGATGCGACACGTAGTGGATGATCTCAATTGGATGGATGCCTCGAAACGAGGTTACTTGAAAATGAGTTTTACAGCATCCGAAGCCAAGGGCGAATGGTTCTTTGTGGACACAATCAGCAATCGCAAATATGCCAGCAACCTAGGACACACGCAAACCATGGCTGGCTGATCGCCCCATTGGCAAGTGGTTGCGATTCAAGACACCCCGCGGGGTGTCTCACGATTTTTTCCATCCTTTTACCCCTATGGATCTGAGTAAATTTTTGCATAAATAAACCTTGTTTATTCAAGAAATTGACAGACGAATCTCGTTAAATCGTGTTTATATTTCCCACGAAAATTGCCATGTTGTTGCGCTGTCTGACAAATTTACAGCTAGTCATGGCGCTCGCTGCTGCTTTTGTTTCAGTGTCGTGCGTGAGCTCAGGCCCTGCGCCTGCACGCATAAATTGGGGCCCAGTGGATTTGTCTCAGCCAACGCCAACGTCAAATCCAAATCCAGCGCCAAAAGCATTGGCAGTCAAACTCCCAGCCCCTGTTTTGTCTTTCAATGACACAGGGCTGAACTTGAGCGACGGCGTCACCCGCAATGGTTTGTGGGATGTGGACAGTGCCGACATCGATTGGGAATTTTCATTCGATCAGGGCGCAACCTGGACACGCGGCCAAGGGAGTACTTTTGAAGTCAAGAACGACGGGGCCAAGATGATCTGGGTGCGCGCCCGCGATGACGCAGGCAACACTTCAGAGATCGTGAGAGTCCGTTGTGTGCTCGATACCCTGGCCCCGGTGGCCTTGTCCATCACCCCGCAACAGGAAGGCATCACCACCCGTTTGCTGATGTCGGGCCTTGAGCCGGGTGCCCGTTGGGAATACTCAATAACTGGTCAAGCCCCCTGGCATGTGGGCAGCGGCTCCGCTTTGGGGGTTTTAGGCCGTGGCCTCGACCAAGTTTGGTTCAGACAAGTAGATGTCGCAGGCAACCCATCCGAGACCCGAGCCGTTGATTTGCAAAGCCCAAGCCTGTTGGCCCACGAAGCATCTGGCAGCCCCTTGCTTCCCAGTGTTATGGCGTCTGGTTTGCAAACCTATCTGATTCATGGCGTGGTGATGCGTGGTGATGCTGACCATGTACGATGGGATGTGCTCAAGGGCCAATGGCTGATGTCCATCAAGTTGGTGCACTATGCCTCTGACGATTTTGCTTCTTATGCCTTGCAGCGCAGCACTGTTTTTGATGCGGGCACGGACACTTCGCGCATGCTGGCATGGGGTCAGATCAGTCTCAGTGACTTGAATCGCAATGTCTTGGCGAACACGGGACCACAGGGGCGCGGTGAAGGTCCCATGACCTTCAACTTCCAAAAAAACAGTACCTTGCCAACGACCTACGCTTTCGAGCTCACGCTGGCACCAGCGAACTGAATGCCGGGGCCAGTTCGAGTCAGCAGGTAGGCGGTGTAGCGCTCGTCACCCGTGCTCGTGTGCCAGGCCTGGCTCGTGTTTATGGATTGGCGCTGGGTATTCACAGCCACAAAGACGCTCAGCTCAACCAGCCTTGATCGCCCCCAAAGCATCGACCACTTCAAACACCGCTTGGTTGTTCATTTGTTGGACATGGCCATGGTAGAGGGGAAGTTCGCTCAACAGCGCCTCCAAAGCACCTGGCAATTCACTGACCGATTCAATCACCTTGCCCAGTTGGTTCCCTTCCAGCCAAACCGTGTTGTACCGTTCTTGAGGCATGGTGGAGCCGTTGCGAAACGTGATGACAGGCAAACCCATGTGCACCGCCTCACTCAAGCTGCCCGGGCCTGGCTTGCCCACAAAATAATCGCAGACATGCATGACGAGGTGGATGTCTTTGACAAAACCCATGACATGGTGCTTTGCAGAGGCCGATTGCGTTGCCATTTTTTTGGCCAACGCGGTGTTGTGGCCCGCCATAAAAATCAGCTGTCGGTCAGGCAGTGCCTTGGCAATTTGCAGCATTTCAGATGACCCATGTCCGCCAAACAGGATCAAGCCAGTGAGGACGTTGGGGTCCAGACCCATTTCTTCAAGCTGGACCGTTTTGTTCACCGACTGCCTGCGGTAAAAATCAGGGCGCAAAATCATGCCCGATGTGGTGAAGATAGAACGTTGGTCATAACCCAGCGTGGCCGCTTGAGAGGCCGCAAACGCTGTGCCACAAATGATGTACTGGCCTTGCCGAGGCTCCATCCAGAAGTGGGGCGGGTAGTCGGCCATGTCGGTCAGGACCGTGACATAAGGCACACCCGGCAATTCGTCTCGAAGCGCCTCGTGCATGACTTTGTTGAAATTGGGCACCAGAGAGACCACCAAATCTGGTGGGTTGAGACCCCAAAATGACCGGACCTTCTTTTTGAGCTTGGGCAGGGTCAGCCTGATCATGGTCTGAAAGATTTTGAGCTCAGTGGCCAAGCCACGGGTCCAGCCTTTTTTAGCCTCAAGTTGTACAAATCCTCGGGGGCAAAGCCGGTCAGTTTTTGGTAGTAACGGTCCGAGTCAATGACCCCAAAGAGATTGACCAATGACACCGACCAATCCGGGTGCTTTTGAGCAATGACTTCCTGCAAGGCCAGTGCAGCTGACCTGTGACCACCACCGGCATTGAAGTAAATGAGCTGAACAAGGTATTTCATCTGACATGAGCTTGACCGATGCGAATGACATGGGCGTGACCGTGTCAGCCCCTGTTTTCAAATGGGCATGCGCTCGCGTTTGAATTTTTATCACCCCAGTCGATTCATGAATATTTACACAGGATGGGTGCACGGCATTCACAATCTGCCTCTTGGGATTTGATCATGTGTGGCATTTTTAAAAATCAGGAGTTGAACCATGCGAATTGCTTCATTTGTGGGACAAAAGGGCGGTGTTGGTAAAAGCACCTTGGCCCGCGTGTTGGCCGTGGCTGCGGCCCGTGCGCAGCACAAGGTGCTGATCGGTGACTTCGATCTGGAGCAACTCACCTGCGTGGAGTGGGGCGCTCTGAGGATGCGCAACGGCATCGAGCCAGAGATTGAAGCCCGCGCATTCAAGAGCCTTAAAAAATTGCGCAAGGACGTGGTGGGCTACGATCTGGTCGTGGTGGACACCCGAGGATTGGCCGATGAGTTGACCGAAGATGTCAGCCGCGAAAGTGACATCGTGTTCTTGCCCACGGGCACCTCCATGGACGACCTTCGTCCCACATTGGCCCTGGCACGCAAGCTGTCCAAAACCCGTGCTGTTGCCAACAAAATCGTCATTGTCCTGTCCAAAACAGGCCGTTCGCAGCGCTTGCTCGAAGAAGCTGAAGCCACCATCGGCGATGCCGGTTTTGACATGCTCAACGCCGTATGGCCAGAGCGGGACGGCTTTCAGGCCGACCTGGATGTGGGCCGGGCTGGCAGCGAGTCCAGCAACCCCCACCTCAAAAAGGCTTCTCAGGATGTAGAGCAGGCCATGCTGACCTTGGCCATGTCCTGATGCCTGCAGCCCCAGCTTGCAACAAAACAATCAAGTCCATCATGTTCTTGATGGACAAACAACATACATGACTGCTGGCCCAAATAGAGAAGCCGAATAAGCCAAACAGGCCAAACAGGCCAAATGTTCGCCGGGTATGCCGAAGCCATCACCCGGCTGTTTGAACATTTGGCCTGCGCGGTTTACAGACCGATCACACCGCCGTCTTTGCGCGTGATCACGATCGTGGCCGAGCGTGGGCGGCCTTGCGGGCCATAACCGGCATTGCCTGGCCACATGCTCTGCGGCGCGCTGCCCGAAGCCAAGGGCTTGGACAATTCACCAGGGTGCTGGATGTTGACAAACAGGGTGCGCCCGTCTGGCGTTTCGGTGATGCCCGTCACTTCGGACCCTGAAGGGGCCACCAGGAAACGCCGCAGCTTGGCCTCACCCAAAGCCGCGCCCATGAAGGTCTCTTGGGTCCCGGTTTGCTCAACACCACCGACCACCATTTTGTTTTTGACGGTGACTTTGCTGCCGTCGCCCACTTGGCCAGGAATGGCGGCCAGCATCATGCAGTTGGTTTCGTCGGTGATGGCGCCGTCGTCGGTCTGAATCCAGCAAATGCCGGTGGCCTTGCTGAACCACATGCCGTCAGGCGATGAGAAGGCGTTTTTAGCAGTCAGGCCAGACAAGTTGGCGTCGCCCGCATCCTCTTCAGCGCCAAACAAGAAAATGTCCCAGGCAAAGGCTTTGGCCGTTGACTTGTTGTCCGCCTCTTTGAAACGGATGATGTGGCCATTGGGGTTGCCCATGCCTTTTTTGCCGTCCAGATCCATGTACGCGCGGGGGTTGGCCGGGTCGGTTTTGCTGGGCGTGCGGTTGGCCGCGCTGTTATTGGTCAACGCAAAGTAGATTTCGCCATTGCGGTGGTTGACGGCGCCCCACTCAGGGCGGTCCATCTTGGTGGCACCCAAAGCATCGGCAGCAAAGCGGGCATTCACGTACACATCGGCCTGGTTGGCAAACTTGTAAGCGCCGTGGTTGGCGATTCGGGGATCGGCAATGGTCAACTCCAGCCACTCACCACGGCCTGTGGCATCAAAACGGGCCACATACAGCTTGCCTTCGCTCAGGTATTTGTCACCAACCACGAGGCCGCCACCGACATCGCGCGGGTCCCACACGGCGGTCGATACATATTTGTAGATGTATTCGTTGCGTGAATCGCAGCCCATGTAAAACGCCAAGGGCTCGCCCGCTTTGGGGATGCCGCAAACAGCAGCCTCGTGCGCAAAACGGCCCATGGCCGTCCGTTTGGCGGGTGTGGCGTTGGGGGCCAGCGGATCGATTTCCACATTGAAACCAAACGTGTTGGCTTCGTGACGGAAGTCTTTTTCGGCATTGGCACCGGTGGCTGCCAAGTTCCAGCGGGCGAAACGGTCGTCAGAAGACGATACGGTGTGCCAGCCTTGGCTGGCGGCTTTTTTAGCACCGGCCGCTGGTGCGGCAGAGGCCACACCATAACGCTTGCGCGAAGCCACTTCTTTGGCAGGCAAGGCCGCACCAGCGGCCGTGGTCTGAAAGTAATAAGCCCAGTTTTCTTCACAACCCAAATAAGTGCCCCAAGGGGTTTTGCCGTGGCCGCAATTGTTCAGTGTGCCTCGGGCCATGGCCCCTGCCGTGTCCCAGCGGGTGACCATGAAACTGCGAATCGCCTCAATGTGGGCGCGTGGGCCGCTGATGCGCACGGGTGTTTGCGCGGTGATGCGGCGGTTCAGGGGAGAGTCTTGCTTGACACGCCAGCCCTGTGGGGTTTTGACAATTTCGACCACCGAGACGCCGTGGTGGTTGATTTCTTTGAGGACTTCCAACTCGGGGCGAACGCCCAAATCCCAGTCGCCAAACTGCGAGAACTTCTTGCCACTGACCCGATTGGAGGTCTGGCCATTGGGGTGCATGAAGTGAGCGTCGGCCGAACTCTCGTGGTTCACGCACAGCACGGCACGGCCGGTGTCTTTTTCGGAGTAACGGCCGTTGGCATCGATGTAATAAATGTCCATGCCGTCGTGGTGATCGCCAACACGGCGTGACCAGTCGTCAGACTCCAAACCTTTGTTGGAATAAGCGGCCAAGGCCGAATCGAGTGCGTCGCCGGTGGCGTGCAAAACGCTGTATTGGTAGCCCGGGGGCAGCATGACGTTGTCTAGCAGGCTTTTTTCAACCGAGGGGAAACCCAGTGCGTTGGGCGCAGCAGCCATGCCCGAAGTCAGTGTGGCGCAACCGGGCAGCATGGCCATGCCCGCCAGGCCCAAGCCACCGCGCAACAAACCACGGCGTGCCGGGTTTTGCAGCGACTGGGCCAGAACGTCTTGAAAATGGGGGTTGTTGGAGGTGTTGAAGACGGGGTCGTGATCGTGGTGAGACATGAAAACTCCTGTTGAAAACAGTTATTTGAAAGGGTTCATGTGACTTTTTGATGTCAAAAAACCCATAACTCACAGGGCATTACGCCCGCTAAGGTGTTGCGTGCCCAACGGAGACTTTTGCAAGCCTTCGACAGGATGTGCTGCAAACATGTCATGGTTTTGTCACACACAAGTGGCACAGTCAACACATTGAAATTTCCATAATCATCGAAGGATCAAACATGAAAGTCGGAATCAACGGTATGGGCCGCATTGGCCGTTTGGCCCTGCGCGCGGCCATGGGCGCTGCCGAGCGCCAATCGGACGACCCCCGCGCAGGCAACCGCCTGGAGGTGGTGCACTTGAATGAACTCAAGGGCGGCGCGGCGGCCACCGCGCATTTGCTGGCGTTTGACAGCGTGCAAGGCAAATGGCGCGAGCACATCGAAGCCGAAAGTGACAGCCAGATCCGCATCGGTGATCGCACCCTGGGCTTTTCTTCGCACGCCAACCCGGCCGACATTCCCTGGGGAGACATGGGCGTGGACTTGGTGCTGGAGTGCACCGGCAAATTTTTGACGCCTGAAACCATCCAAGGCCACTTGGACCGGGGCGCCAAGCGCGTGATCGTGGCCGCGCCCGTCAAGGTGGGCGATGTGCTGAACATTGTGGTGGGCATCAACCACACGCTGTACAACCCCGCCAAAGACCGCATCGTCACCGCCGCATCCTGCACCACCAACTGCCTGGCCCCGGTGGTCAAGGTCGTCCACGAAGCCATTGGCATCAAGCACGGCCAGATCACCACCATCCACGACCCGACCAACACCAACTTGGTGGTCGATGCCCCGCACAAGGACCTGCGCCGCGCCCGCAGCGCCATGGTGAGCCTGGCCCCCACCACCACTGGCAGCGCCACGGCAATTGCCCTGATTTACCCCGAACTCAAGGGCAAGCTCAACGGCCACGCCGTGCGCGCCCCGGTGCTCAATGCGTCGCTCACCGACTGCGTGTTCGAGATGAAGCGCGAGACCAGCGCCGAAGAGGTCAACGCTTTGTTTGCCGCTGCAGCCCAAGGCCCGTTGTCGGGCATCTTGGGTTACGAGGAACGCCCCTTGGTGAGCGCCGACTACGCCCGCGACACGCGCAGCGCCATTGTGGACGCGCTGTCCACCCTGGTGACCGACGGCACGCTGCTCAAAATTTATGCTTGGTACGACAACGAAATGGGCTACGCCTGCCGCATGGTGGACCTGGCTTGCCACATGAACGACGTCGGCATCTGAGATGAATGCCGCTGAACGCAATTACGGCATCGTCACCGCCGCTTATTGGGGCTTTACCCTGACCGACGGCGCTTTGCGCATGCTGGTGCTGCTGCACTTTTACAGGCTGGGTTACTCGCCGTTCACGCTGGCGTTTTTGTTCTTGCTGTACGAAGCCGCTGGGGTACTGGCAAACCTGGTCGGCGGCTGGCTGGCCACACGTTATGGCATTGCCCGCATGCTCACCGTGGGCCTGGTCACACAAATCATCGGCTTTGGTTTGCTCTCAGCCCTGCAACCCGAGTGGACAGCTGCCATGTCGGTGGCCTGGGTGGTGCTGGCGCAAGGGGTGTGCGGTGTGGCAAAAGACCTGACCAAAACCGCCAGCAAATCGGCCATCAAGATCACGCAGGCGCAGGCCAAAGACACGGGCAATGGCCAGCTGTTCAAGTGGGTAGCATGGTTCACCGGCAGCAAAAATGCGATGAAGGGCTTTGGTTTTTTCCTGGGCGGTTTTCTGCTGGAGACCATGGGGTTTCAGGGCTCTCTGTGGGCCATGTCGGGCCTGCTGGCTTTGGTGCTCGTCGGCGTGGTCACCAGCCTGCCGCCCCTGATGGGCAAGAGCAAAGCCTCGGGTTCGGCCCGCGAGCTGTTCGCCAAAAGCCCGGGCATCAACGCGCTGGCAGCCGCCCGTGTGGCTTTGTTTGGCGCACGCGATGTGTGGTTTGTGGTGGGCGTGCCGGTGTTTTTGTATTCGGTGGGCTGGACTTTCACCATGGTGGGCGGCTTTTTGGCCAGCTGGACTATTGGCTACGGCTTGGTGCAAGCCCTGGCCCCGAACTTGGTGCGGCGCAGCGCCGACGGCCTGAGCCAAGAGGTGCCTGCTGCGCGTTGGTGGTCGGCGGCGCTCACGCTGATTGCGTTGGGCATCGCAGCGGCTGTGTGGCTGCAAGCGCCGCAGCTGCAATGGTGGGGTGGTCGGGGGCTTGAGCCTGTTCGGCTTTGCCTTTGCCATCAACTCGTCGGTTCACAGTTATTTGGTGCTGGCCTATGCCGGCTCAGAAAAGGCGGCCGAAGACGTGGGCTTTTATTACGCTGCCAATGCGCTGGGCCGCTTCATGGGCACCTTGCTGTCGGGCTTGTTGTACCAGTGGGGGGGGCTGTTGTATGCGCTGCTGGGCTCGGCACTGATGCTGGCCATGTGTTGGCTGGCCACGCTGCGCTTGCCAGTGGTGGTGCGCAATCAGCCCGCATCGCCAGCCCCCGCAGGCTCGCCATGAGCGCCGACCCCGCGCAAATCCGCATGGACGAAGACCTGGCCGTCAAGGCTTTGGCGGCTTTGGCACAGGCCTCGCGCTTGCGGGTGTTTCGGGCCATCGTGGGCACGGGCCCCGAAGGCATGCAGCCAGGCCAACTCTCGCAAGCCCTGGGGGTGCCGGCAAACACGCTGTCCTTTCACCTCAAAGAGCTGCACCACGCCGGCTTGGTGCGCGTGCAGCGCGAAGGGCGATTTTTGCGTTACCGCGCCGACATGCCCGCCATGCAAAGCTTGGTCGGTTTCTTGACCGACCACTGCTGCCAAGGCCAGCCCTGTGACGACATGCCCGCCGTGGCTTGCGAGGATTTGTCATCTCAGCTTCACACTTCCGTCACATAATCGAAACTCTTTCCGCTTAACTCCTGAACTGCATGCAAACCAAGTCCCTTTACGCCGCCATTGACCTAGGCTCCAACAGCTTTCGCCTGGAAATTGGTCAGATGGATGCGGGTCAGCTGCGGCGCGTGGAATACATCAAAGAAACCGTGCGCCAAGGCAATGGCCTGGATGCCGAACGCAACCTGACCGAGGACGCCATGGAGCGCGGCTGGGATTGCCTGGCCCGTTTTGGCGAGCGCATTGCGGGCTTCAAACCCAGCCAGGTGCGTGCGGTGGCGACACAAACCTTGCGCGAGGCGCGCAACCGCGATGTGTTTATGGCAAAAGCCAAGCGCATCTTGGGTTTTCCGATCGAGGTGATCGCTGGACGCGAAGAGGCCCGACTGATTTACCTGGGCGTGTCGCACCTGCTGCCGCAGTCCGATGAGCGTCGCCTGGTGGTGGACATTGGGGGGCGCTCGACCGAGATGATTTTGGGCCAGCGCGAAGCCGCCAGCACTTTGGAGTCTTACCGCGTGGGCAGCGTGGCCTGGTCCATGAAATATTTTCCGGATGGGCTGTGGACACCGCAGGCCTTTAAAGCCGCAGAGATCGGGGCCAAAGCGGTGCTGGATGAAGCGTCGGTTTTGTTCAACCGCCAGCATTGGGACACGTGTTATGGCTCGTCGGGCACCGTGGGGGCCGTCTCCGAAGTGCTGAGCCAGGGCGGCTGGCCCGAGGGGTGCGTCACCCGCGAGGGCTTGACCTGGCTCAAAGAGCGTTTGCTCAAGGCCCAAAAGCTGGACAACTTGCGCCTCGACGGCGTCAAGGAAGACCGCAAACCCGTCATCGGTGGTGGCTTAGCGGTCTTGCAAGCGGTATTTGATTTGCTGCAAATCGATGAGATGCGGCCTGCCCAAGGGGCGCTGCGACACGGCGCGCTCTACGACCTGATTGACCGCGAAGGCACACAAGATGTGCGCTCGTCGATGGTCGACTGGTTGGCCGTGCGCTTTGGCACCGATTTGATACAGGCCGAGCGGGTCTCACGCACGGCCCAAAGCTTGCTGCAAGCCATGATGCCGCCCGGCGCGAACATGCTGCCCATCGAACGCCAGCGCCTTTTGAAAAAGCTGCACTGGGCCTGCCAACTGCATGAGACCGGCATGCGCATTTCGCACAGCGACTACCACAAGCATGGCGCCTACATTCTGGACAACACCGACCTGCCCGGCTTCACCCTGGACGAACTGCACCGCCTGAGCCAATTGGTGCTGGGCCACCGGGGCAAGCTGCGCAAGCTCGAGGCCGAACTCGAAGACCCTCGTTTTGTGCAGCAACTCATGGCGCTGCGTTTGGCGGTCATCTTGTGCCATGCCCGGCGCGACCCCGATTTGTCGGGCCTGCACATCCAATGCGATGGAGACAGGCGCACCGCCAGCCTTCAGATCGACAGTGACTGGGCTGAACTGTGGCCACAATCGGCGCACTTGTTGCGCGAAGAAAAAGTGGCTTGGTACAAAACAGATTGGGTGCTCCAAGTCGTGGTGGAGTAAGCATCCAACCCACCTGCCGGGTGGGCCGCACCTCTCTTTAAAAAAGCTTGGGTAAAGGTTGTCAACAGCCTGGCAATGACGACTTGTAAAGTCGTGGCCATGAGCGCCCTTGTTCATTTGGAATCAACGGTATAAACTGTATGCACCGTTAATTTCCTCAAGCCTATTGACCATGAACAACTCTGCCCATCCAGCCGCCAACGGCGACACCCCTGTCTCAGCCCCAACCCCGAGCCGATCGGCCAAAACTGCGCCGACAAAGAAGGCCACGACCAAGACGCCCCCCGCCAAGACGCCTCGGAAAAAAGTCAGCCAAACGGCCTCCAAAATCCCCAAAGCCCCACCCGTCAAGGCAAAAACCGCCTCAGTGGTCAAACCCGCTGCACCAGCCAAATCCCGTGCGCAGACCCAGCCCAAAGTGGCGTCAAGTCCAGTCAAGCCAAGTCAAGCCGCAGACAAAAAACTGTCTGTAGCGCCGACCAAAGCAGCCAAAGCGGCCAAAGAGAAAAAGATCAAAGTGGTGCGCGACAGCTTCACCCTGCCCAAGACCGAGTTGATGCAAATCAACGAGATGAAAAAACGCGCCATGGCTTTGGGCGTAGAAGTCAAGAAAAGCGAATTGATCCGTGCTGGCTTGCTGGCGATGAGTGGCATGGCCGATGCTGCGTTCAAAAAAGCCATGGCCCAGGTGCCCACCATCAAAACCGGCCGACCTGCCAAAGACTGACAGGCCTTACAAACGCTCAGGACAGGTCACGGCCAGCAACACGGTTTGTGCCTGACCTTCGCGGATGCGGTGGCGCAACCACCACACCGCGCCTTTGCGGATGGTGCATGCCGCTTCGGGCATGCCCAGCAAATGGGCCACCACACCCCCCAGCGTCGGTTGGTGCCCCACCAACAAGACCGGGTAACGCGCATCGGGCCAACCCGCCGTCTCCAACACATCAGACACACTCGCGCCCGGAGACAAGGCATCGCGCACTTTGTATTTGCGCCTCAACACCAGCACGGTTTGCTCGGCCCGCACGGCCGGGCTGCTGAGCACGCGGGTGCCTTGCGGCAACTGGGCGTCCAGCCAAGCTGTCATGCGCTCGGCTTGTTTGCGGCCACGGGGCGTCAAGGCCCTGAGCAAGTCGTCCTCGTCTGGCCCCGCTTCATGGGCTTCGGCGTGTCGCCACAAGATCAAATCCATGGCCGTCAAACCTGATGAGTTGATGCACCGTAGCGCTGCATGAGCGCTTGCTGCGCACCGTGGCCTGGTGCGGTCAGGCCCACGCGGTGGTACTGGCCATCCGGTGCCAAATCCCAGGCGTCGCGCCCGTCGTGCAGATAAGCGATCAGGCATTCGTCGATGATGCGCTGACGCAGAACCGGGTCGGTCACAGGCCAAGCCAACTCAATGCGGCGCGTCATGTTGCGGGTCATCCAGTCGGCACTCGACAAAAACAGCGATTCATCCTGATCGGCGCAAAAGTAAAACACCCTTGAGTGCTCCAGAAAACGGCCGATGACCGAGCGCACCCGGATGTTGTCGCTCAAACCAGCCACCCCAGCAGGCAACAGACAAGCGCCCCGAACGATCAAGTCAATTCTGGCCCCCTTTTGGCCGGCCGCCAGCAAGGCCTCGATCAAGGGCTGGTCCGTCAGGGCATTCATTTTGATCACGATGCGCCCGACCGCACCCCGAGCAGCGGCTTGGCCCACGGCTTCAATGCGGGCCTTCATTTG
>NZ_CALBEX010000004.1 GCF_937889215.1 uncultured Limnohabitans sp. | reverse complement strand
AATGCTGGACTGGCACGATGCACAAGGCCGTTCCTCTGGCATGAGCGTGATGGAGATGAGCCACCGAGGCAAGGAGTTCATCAGCATTTACGAGCAGGCCGAAGCTGACTTGCGCGAGTTGCTGGCGGTGCCCGCTCACTTCAAAATCTTGTTCATGCAAGGCGGCGGCTTGGCGGAAAACGCCATCGTGCCCTTGAACCTGTCGCAAGGCGGGGCCATGGACTTTGTGCTCACGGGCAGCTGGAGCCAAAAGTCGCTCAAAGAAGCCGGCAAATACGGCACGGCGCGCGTGGCTGCCTCGGCACAGAACGATGGCTTCACCACCCTGCCCGCGCCACCGACTTGGCAAATTGGCGCAAGCAGCCGCTATGTGCACATTTGCGGCAACGAAACCATCCACGGTGTGGAGTTCCACGAACTGCCCGACCTAAAAGCCCTAGGGTGTGACGCCCCACTGGTGGTGGATTTTTCGTCGCATGTGGCCTCGCGCCCAGTGGACTGGTCACGCGTGGGCCTGGCTTTTGGCGGTGCGCAAAAGAACCTAGGGCCTGCTGGGCTCACCTTGGTCATCGTGCGCGAAGACCTGATGGGCCGAGCCCTGCCGCATTGCCCGAGCGCCTTTGATTACAAGCTGGTGAGTGACAACCAGTCGATGTACAACACACCGCCGACTTACAGCATCTACATTGCGGGGCTGGTGTTCCAGTGGCTCAAGAAAAACGGCGGCATCGCAGCCATGGCGCAACGCAATATCGCCAAGGCCCAGCTGCTGTACGACTTTCTCGACAGCTCCAGCCTGTTCGAAAACCGTGTGGCCAAAGACTGCCGCTCGCGCATGAACGTGCCCTTTTTCTTGCGTGACGAATCGCGCAACGACGCTTTTTTGGCCGGTGCCAAAGCGGCGAACTTGCTGCAGCTCAAGGGCCACAAATCAGTGGGTGGCATGCGCGCCAGCATTTACAACGCCATGCCCCTCGAAGGTGTGCAGGCGCTGGTGGCTTACATGCGCGAATTTGAAAAAAAACAGGCCTGAACCCGGCCCTCTGAAAGACTTGCGGACATGAGCCAACAACCCATTCAGTCGGACGCCCTGGGCGCTTTGCGTGTGCAAATTGACGCGTTGGACAACCAACTGCTGAGCCTGCTGAACCAGCGCGCCCATGTGGCAGAGCAAGTGGGCGAGATCAAACGCGCCGAAGGCTCGCCCTTCTTCCGGCCCGATCGCGTGGCGCAAGTCATCGACAAAATCACCCAAGCCAACCCCGGCCCACTCAAGAACGAACACATCGCCGCCATCTGGCGCGAGATCATGTCGGCTTGCCTGGCGCTCGAAGCCCCGCAACGCGTGGCGGTTCTCGGGCCGCAGGGCACGTTTTGTGAACAAGCCGCCATCGAGTTTTTTGGCAGTGCGGCCAACCTGATTTACTGCGCCAACTTCGACGAAGTCTTCCACGCCACCGCTGCGGGCACTGCCCAATACGGCGTGTCGGCATGGAAAACTCCACCGAAGGCGTGGTGGGCCGCTCACTCGATTTGTTCTTGCGTTCGCCCGTGCATGTGGTGGGTGAAGTCAGCCTGCAAGTTCGCTTCAACCTTCTGCGCCAGCTCAATTCCGATGCGGGCATCGAGGTCGTGATGGCGCACCCCCAGGCGCTGGCCCAGTGCCAGGGTTGGCTGTCCAAACACCTGCCGCATGTCGAGCGCCGCGCTGTGTCGAGCAACGCCGAAGGTGCACGCTTGGCCGCCACCAACCTGGCTTGGGCGGCCCTCGCCAGCGAGCGCGCGGCCAGCCAGTTTGGCCTGCACATCGTGCACCACGCCATCCAGGACGAAGCCTTCAACCGCACCCGCTTTGCCGTGATCGCCCTGCCCCAGACCTTGGCCACACCCCCCGTCTCCGGCAAGGACTGCACCAGCTTGGTGGTGTCCGTGCCCAACCAGCCCGGTGCAGTGCATGATTTGCTGGTGCCACTCAAAAACAACGGCGTGTCCATGACGCGTTTTGAGTCCCGTCCCGCCAAATCCGGCCAGTGGGAGTATTACTTCTACATTGACTTGCAAGGCCACGCCAGCGAGCCGCATGTGGCTGCAGCTTTGAAAGAACTGCAGGGTCTGTGCGCCTTCTACAAGGTGCTGGGTTCTTACCCTGTTTCTGAATGAACCCCGAGCGCACGACCGCGCCTCGTTTGGAGCCTCATTTCGAGCGCCTGGCCCTGATTGGCTGCGGCCTGATGGGCGGCTCGTTTGCACTCGCCTTGCGCCAGGCAGGTCTGGTCAAACACATCACCGGCTTCAGTGCGTCCGAAAAAACCCGCTCACGCGCCCTTGCGCTGGGTGTCATTGACCAAGCCTGCAACGGTGTGGCCGAAGCCGTACAAGGGGCAGATCTTGTGTTGTTGGCCGTGCCCGTGGGCGCGATGCACAGCAGCTTTGCCGCCATGCGCGATGTGCTGCGGGCCGAGGCCTTGCTGATGGACGTGGGCTCGACCAAATGCGACGTGATTGCAGCCGCTCAAGCCACCTTGGGCGACCGGCTCGGCTGCTTTGTGCCCGCACACCCGATTGCCGGCAAAGAGGTGGCGGGTATTGAGCATGCCGAGGCCGCGCTGTACCAAGACCGCCGCACCATCCTGACCCCCCTGCCGCAAAACAGCATCCGGCAAATACAAGCGGCGAACAAAGTCTGGACGGCCATCGGCAGCCATGTGCACCACATGACGCCCGAGGCGCACGACGCCACCTTTGCGGCCGTCAGCCACTTGCCGCACCTGTTGGCTTTTGCGGCTGTCAATGCGCTCACTGCGCAGCCACAAGGCACTGCGTTTTTGGAGATGGCAGGCCCGGGCTTTCGGGATTTTTCACGCATCGCCGCCAGTGACGCATCGGTGTGGCGAGACATCCTGAGCGCCAACCACGCCCAAGTGCTCACGCAAGTGGCGCACTTTCGCGCAGCGCTCGACCAGTTCGAAGCCACCCTGAAGCAAGGCGACAACGCGGCGCTGCAGCAATTGATTCAACAAGCCAGCGACGTGCGCTCGGCCTGGACGCTGCAAGCGGGCAACGCGTGCAACATCGCATCTGAAGACTAAATATGTTCTCCACCGCCTTCCTCGACCTTCCTGCGCTGCAAGGCGCGTCCGGCACCGTCACCCTGCCTGGCTCCAAAAGCATCTCCAACCGCGTACTGCTGCTCTCCGCTCTGTGCCAAGGCACCACCGTGGTCCACGATCTGCTGGACTCGGACGACACCCGCGTCATGCTGGCCGCGCTGCGCCAGCTGGGCTGTGGGGTCGATGTGGCAGGCAGCACAGTCACCGTCACCGGGTTGGGCGGTCGCGCCTGGCCTGCCGAGGCGATCGAATTTTTCATGGGCAACGCAGGCACGGCCATGCGCCCGCTCACGGCCGCGTTGGCTGTGCAAGGCGGTGACTTCACGCTCAAAGGCGTGCCCCGCATGCACGAACGTCCGATTGGCGACTTGGTGGATGCGCTGCGCGAGCTGGGCTGCGCCATCGACTATCTGGGCAACGAGGGCTTTCCGCCGCTGCGTGTTCGTCAGCCTGCCTTGCAACTTGACAAACCCATTCCCGTGCGCGGCGATGTGTCCAGCCAATTCCTCACAGCTTTGCTGATGGCCCTGCCCTTGGCTGCGCAGGACCGCGCCATCACCATCGAGGTGGTGGGCGAACTCATCAGCAAGCCCTACATCGAGATCACGCTGAACCTGCTGGCGCGCTACGGCATTGCCGTGGAGCGCCAAGGCTGGGAGCGCTTTGTCATCCCAGCAGGAAGCCGCTACCAGTCGCCCGGCAACATCCACGTCGAAGCCGATGCGTCTTCGGCGAGTTACTTTATCGCTTTAGGTGCCATCGCAAAAGGCAACGGTATCCGCATCCAGGGCGTAGGCGCAGACTCCATCCAGGGCGACATCCGCTTCATGGACGCCGCCGCACAAATGGGCGCAAACATCACCAGCGGCCCCAACTGGTTGGAGATTCAGCGCGGTGCCTGGCCACTCAAAGGCATCACCCTCGACTGCAACCACATCCCCGACGCGGCCATGACACTGGCCGTGATGGCGCTGTACGCTGACGGCCCTACCACGCTGCGCAACATCGCCAGCTGGCGTGTGAAAGAAACCGACCGCATCGTGGCCATGGCCACCGAAAGCCGCAAGCTCGGTGCCACCGTCGAAGAAGGCCCGGACTGGATCACCATCCACCCCCTGCAAAACCGTCAATTTGCCAACGCTTTGGCAAAGGGCCAATGGCAACGCGCCAGCATCCACACCTACGACGACCACCGCGTGGCCATGTGTTTTTCGCTGGCCGCCTTCAACGCCGACCAGGTTCCGGTGCGCATCGAAGACCCCAAGTGCGTGGCCAAGACCTTCCCCGATTACTTCGAGGCCCTGTTCTCGGTGGCGCACACAGCGGCCACGAACATCCCCGTGATCTGCATCGACGGCCCCACGGCCTCGGGCAAAGGCACGCTGGCCAGCCGCGTGGCCGCGCAGCTGGGTTACCACTACTTGGATTCAGGCGCGCTCTACCGCGTCACGGCCCATGCCGCTTTGCAAGCGGGCCTGACACTGGAAGCCACCGATGAAGCTGCGATTGTCAAATTGGCCCGCAGTCTGCCCGTGCGCTTTGATGGCGAGCAAGTGCTGCTCAGCAACGTCGACGTGACCGACGCCATCCGCAGCGAACAAGGCGGCATGAACGCCTCCAAAGTTTCGGTGCTGCCCGCCGTGAGAGAGGCTTTGGTCGAACTGCAACACCGCTTTCAGCGCCTGCCAGGCCTTTTGGCCGATGGCCGCGACATGGGCACGGTGATCTTCCCCGAAGCCCCGTTGAAGGTGTTTTTGACCGCCAGCGCGGCCCAAAGGGCCGAAAGACGGCATAAGCAATTGATTTTGAAGGGTTTTTCGGCTAATATCGATTCTCTTCGTGCTGACTTGGAGGCGCGCGATGCCCGGGACATGTCCCGCAGCGTGGCGCCCCTCAAGCCAGCACAAGATGCCTTGCAACTGGACAACTCGTCACTGACCATCGAAACCTCGGTGGAACAGGTGATGGTCTGGTGGCAAAGCCGGCAAGTTTTCGGTTGATCTACACCAGTTCACAAACCGCAAACAGCCACCTCAGCCCGCCCTGTGCGGGCTGACCTGAAGTTCCACCCGGCTCTCATCGTGCAGCTTGCACACTGGCCAGGTGGTTGTTTTATCAACCAACCGCGGCTCACGCCGCAAACCAATCGCCACGCTCAGCTCCTGGAAACGACGCATGTCGCGCTCGTCAGTCCTGAACTTGTGGATGAGGAAATACCATGTCTGAATCATTTGCCGCCCTATTCGAAGAATCACTGACGCGCACGGAAATGCGCCCAGGTGAAGTCATCACCGCTGAAGTCGTGCGCATCGAGCACAATTTCGTTGTGGTCAACGCCGGTCTCAAGTCCGAGTCGTATGTGCCCCTCGAAGAGTTCAAGAACGACCAGGGTGAAGTCGAAGTCCAGGTGGGCGACTTTGTCTCGGTGGCCATCGGCTCCATCGAAAACGGCTACGGCGACACCATCTTGTCGCGGGACACCGCCAAGCGTCTGGCTTCTTGGATGTCTTTGGAAAAAGCACTGGAATCCGGCGAATTCGTCACTGGCGTGACCAGCGGCAAAGTCAAAGGCGGCCTGACCGTTTTGGTCAACGGCATCCGCGCTTTCTTGCCTGGCTCTTTGGTCGACACACGTCCTACCAAAGACCTGTCGCCCTATGAGAACAAGACCCTGGAATTCAAGGTCATCAAGCTCGACCGCAAGCGCAACAACGTCGTGTTGTCACGCCGCGCCGTGGTGGAAGCGTCCATGGGCGAAGAGCGCGCCAAGCTGATGGAAACCCTGCGCGAAGGCTCCATCGTCAATGGTGTGGTCAAGAACATCACCGAATACGGTGCGTTCGTGGACTTGGGCGGCATCGACGGTTTGCTGCACATCACCGACATGGCCTGGCGCCGTGTCCGTCACCCTTCCGAAGTGGTCACGGCCGGTCAAGAAATCACCGCCAAGATCCTCAAGTTCGACACCGAGAAAAACCGCGTGTCCTTGGGTCTGAAGCAAATGGGCGACGACCCATGGATGGGCGTGAACCGCCGCTATCCACAAAGCACCCGCATGTTCGGCAAGATCACCAACATCGCCGACTACGGCGCGTTTGTGGAACTCGAGCCAGGCATCGAAGGCTTGGTGCACGTCTCTGAAATGGACTGGACCAACAAGAACGTGGCACCGTCCAAGATCGTTGCTTTGGGTGACGAAGTCGAAGTCATGGTCCTCGAGATCGACGAAGACAAGCGCCGCATCAGCTTGGGCATGAAGCAGTGCCGTGCCAACCCATGGCAAGAGTTTGCTCAGAACACCAAGCGCGGCGACCGCGTCAAGGGCCCGATCAAGTCGATCACCGACTTCGGCGTGTTCGTGGGCTTGGCTGCCGGCATCGACGGCTTGGTGCACTTGTCTGACTTGTCTTGGAACGAAACCGGCGAAAACGCCGTTCGCGAATTCAAGAAGGGTCAAGAAGTTGAGGCTTTGGTCTTGGCTGTGGACGTGGACCGCGAGCGCATCAGCTTGGGCATCAAGCAGCTCGACTCCGATCCGTTCACGACCTTTGTGTCGATCAACGACAAAGGCCAGATCGTCACCGGCAAGGTCAAGACCGTGGATGCCAAGGGCGCCGAAATCGACCTGGGCGAAGACATCGTGGGTTACCTGCGCGTGTCCGAAATCTCGCGTGACCGCGTGGAAGACGCCAGCCATGTGCTGAAAGTCGGCGACGAAGTGACCGCAGTGGTGGTGAACGTGGATCGCAAGACCCGCAACATCCAGTTGTCGATCAAAGCCAAAGACCAAGTTGACCAACAAGAAG
>NZ_CALBEX010000003.1 GCF_937889215.1 uncultured Limnohabitans sp. | reverse complement strand
GAGGCTCTACACCCCATACTCCCTTAGCAGGGGAGCACCTTCGGCCACTCGGTCACGTTTCCAGTGTGTCAAATTATAACTCAGGCTTGGTCCAGATCGAAGGCTTTGTGCAGGGCGCGCACAGCCAATTCCATGTATTTTTCGTCGATCACGACCGAGGTCTTGATTTCTGAGGTCGAGATCATCTGGATGTTGATGCCCTCTTCGCTCAGGCTGCGGAACATCTTGCTGGCCACGCCCACATGGCTGCGCATGCCGATGCCGACGATCGATACTTTGCAGATTTTGGCGTCGCCCGTCACCTCTGCTGCGCCAAGCGCTGGCAACACTTTTTCCTGAAGCAGGTCGATGGTTTTGGCGTAATCGTTGCGGTGCACGGTGAAGCTGAAGTCGGTCTTGCCGTCTTTGCTCAGGTTCTGGATGATCACATCGACTTCGATGTTGGCATCGGCCACGGCACCCAGAATTTGGTACGCAATGCCGGGCTTGTCGGGCACGCCCAACACAGAGATTTTGGCTTCGTCGCGGTTGAATGCGATGCCGGAAACGACGGCTTGTTCCATTTTTTCGTCCTCCTCAAAAGTGATCAGGGTGCCAGATGCGGCTTCTTCGTTGATGTCAATGTCCCAAGGGGTGAAGCTCGACAGCACGCGCATGGGCACTTTGTATTTGCCGGCAAATTCAACCGACCGAATTTGCAGGACTTTGGAGCCCATCGAGGCCATCTCCAGCATCTCTTCAAAGCTCACGGTGGTCAGGCGACGGGCCTCGGGCACCACGCGGGGGTCGGTGGTGTAGACGCCGTCCACATCGGTGAAGATGAGGCATTCGTGGGCCTTCATTGCCGCAGCCACGGCCACGGCCGAGGTGTCCGAGCCGCCACGGCCCAACGTGGTGATGTTGCCGTTGTCATCCACCCCTTGAAAGCCGGTGATGATCACGACTTTGCCCGCGTTCAGGTCGGCACGCACGCGTTTGTCGTCAATCGACTCGATGCGGGCTTTGGTGAAGGCGTCGTTGGTTTTGATGGCCACTTGCCAGCCGGCGTAGCTGACTGAGGGCTGGCCTTCGGCTTGCAGCGCAATCGCCAAAAGCGCCGACGAAGCCTGTTCTCCAGTGGAGGCGAGCATGTCGAGTTCGCGGTGGTAGGCAATGTCGGGCTTGGCGGGCGAGAGCTCTTTGGCCAGTCCGAGCAAGCGGTTGGTCTCGCCGCTCATGGCGCTGGGCACCACCACGATTTGGTGGCCTGCACGCGCCCATTTGGCCACGCGCTTGGCGACATTGCGGATGCGCTCGGTCGAGCCCATCGAGGTGCCGCCGTATTTGTGAACGATCAAAGCCATTTTGAATTTTGCATAAAAAAGTAAGGCCGGGTGCGGTCTTGGCAGGCGCTGAGCATGCTTGCACCCCTGTTGGATGGCCGAATTTCGAAGCCCAGCAAAGCCTGTCAATTGTACCCACGGGGCTGGCGCTTTCTTGACCCCGAGGCCAGCCTTGCGATCAATCCGCGTGCCAGCCCAGCTGCAAGCCCTCGCGCACGACATGGCCCTGCCCGGCTTTCAAGTCCAGTCGATGCCCCCGAGTGGTGCACGCGGCCACTTGGTCGAGCAGTTCCGTCAGCTGCGCGGTGCTGGGTGTGGTGGCGTGGTGCTGCCGCAGCCAGTGGCGCAAGACCAACGCTTGACGTGCACGGCTGAGCAGCTGCAAAGCCTGGATGCGGGGCGGCACGCCCACTTGCAACAGGTCTTGCGTGGCCACTTCGATCAACACCTCTTGGGCTTGCGCGGCATGGGCAGCGCTGCGGGCAAAGGTTTCGCGAAAAGCGGGCAAGGCTTGTGCCAAAGCGGGCAAGACCCGCGCACGGATGCGGTTGCGGGTGAAGCGTTCGTCGGTGTTGCTGGGGTCTTCGACCCAGCTTTGCCCCTCAAGTTGGAGCCACTCGCGCAAAGCCGCGCCGGGCATCGCCAGCCAGGGTCGGTGCCAGTTCAG
>NZ_CALBEX010000002.1 GCF_937889215.1 uncultured Limnohabitans sp. | reverse complement strand
GTTCAACCCCGCGTCCTTCCCCGAGCGGCACATCAGCATGGAAGGCATTTACGAATACGGCTCGCGTGCGGGCGTGTGGCGCTTGTTGCGCGAGTTCGAAAAACGTGGCCTGCCCCTCACCGTGTTTGGCGTGGCCACTGCGCTGCGAAGACACGAGGACGTGACGGCCGCCTTCCAGGAACTGGGCTACGACATCGCCTGCCACGGTCTCAAGTGGATCCATTACCAACACATCGACGAGGCCACCGAACGCGCCCACATGGCCGAGGCGATGGAGATCATTCAGAAGCTGACCGGCGAGCGCCCTCTGGGTTGGTACACAGGGCGCGACAGCCCCAACACGCGCCGCCTGGTGGCCGACTTTGGCGGCTTTGAGTACGACAGCGACTACTACGGTGACGACCTGCCGTTTTGGATGAAAGTGCGCAAATCAGACGGCACCGATGCGCCGCAACTGATCGTGCCCTACACCCTGGACTGCAACGACATGCGCTTTGCGCTGCCGCAAGGCTATTCACACGCCGACCCGTTCTTTCAGTATATGAAGGACACATTTGACGCGCTGTACGCCGAGGGTGACCCGAGTGGCGACAACGCCCCGAAGATGATGAGCATCGGCATGCACTGCCGCTTGCTGGGCCGTCCGGGGCGCATCACCGCGCTGCAACGCTTTTTGGACCACATCCAGTCGCACGAGCATGTCTGGGTGGCCCGGCGCATCGACATTGCGCGGCATTGGAAAGCCACACACCCCTACAAGGATTGAACATGGCCCTGAACCTCGACCAACTCAACCACGCATCCGCCGCAGACGCGGCGCAAATGCTCGACGGCCTTTACGAGCACTCGCCCTGGATCGCGGAGCAAGCGCTGGCGCAACGCCCATTCACCTCGATGGCACACCTGAAACACGCCATGTGCGAAGTGCTGGCGCACGCCGGGCGGGACGCGCAACTGGGCCTGATCCGCGCCCACCCTGAGCTGGCAGGCAAAGCCATGGTCAGCAAGTCGCTCACGGCCGAATCGACCAACGAGCAAACCAAGGCGGGCCTGACCGACTGCACGCCCGAAGAGTTCGCCAAGATTCAAAAACTCAACGCCGACTACAACGCCAAGTTCGGCTGGCCCTTTATCCTGGCCGTGCGCGGCCCGCGTGGCGTGGGCCTGAGCAAAAAACAGATCATCGACGCCTTCGAGCGCCGCCTGTTCGGCCACCCCGACATGGAGTTGGCCGAGTGCCTGCGCCACATCCACCGCATCGTCGAGATTCGTTTGAACGACAAGTTTGGTGTGGAACCCATACTGGGCCACCTGGTCTGGGACTGGCAAGAACAACTGGCCCAGCACAGTGACCCCGGCTTTGCCGAGTTGGGCCAACTCACCGTCACTTATTTGACCGACGCACACCGCGCCTGCGCCCAGCGCATCACGCAAAACATGCGCGACTGCGGTTTTGACGAGGTTTACACCGACGCCGTGAGCAACGTGGTGGGTCGCTACCATCCGGCCACCACAGGCGGTAAATACCTGATGACGGGCAGCCACTACGACACCGTGCGCAACGGCGGCAAGTACGACGGTCGCTTGGGCATCTTTGTGCCCATGGCCTGCGTGCAGCAGCTGCACCAGCAGGGCCAACGCTTGCCCTTTGGCATCGAAGTCGTGGCCTTTGCCGAAGAAGAAGGCCAGCGCTACAAGGCCACCTTTTTGGGCTCGGGCGCACTCATTGGACAGTTCAACCCCGCCTGGCTGGACCAGCAAGACGCCGACGGCATCACCATGCGCGCCGCCATGCAGCACGCGGGCTTGAACAGCGACGACATCCCCAAAATCCAGCGCGACCCTGCGCAATACCTGGGTTTTATCGAAGTCCACATCGAGCAAGGTCCGGTGCTCAACGAAGTGAACATCCCGCTGGGTGTGGTCACCTCCATCAACGGCAGCGTGCGTTACCTGTGCGAGGTCTTCGGCACCGCCAGCCACGCGGGCACCACCCCCATGGACCGCCGCCGCGACGCCGCCTGCGCCGTGGCCGAACTCGCGCTTTACATGGAGCAACGCGCCGCCCAAGACGGCGACAGCGTCGCCACGATTGGCCAGTTGCAAGTGCCCAATGGCTCCATCAACGTGGTGCCCGGGCGTTGCCTGTTCAGCCTTGACATGCGCGCACCCACCGATGCGCAGCGCGACGCGCTGGTAGCCGATGTGATGAGCCAACTCAACCAGATTGCCGAACGCCGTGGCGTGCGCGCCAAAGCCGAACTCACCATGAGCGCCGACGCGGCCCCCAGCGCCCCCGAATGGCAAGCGCGCTGGGAACGAGCCGTGAGCGCCTTGGGTGTGCCGCTGTTCAAGCTGCCCAGCGGCGCAGGCCATGACGCGATGAAGCTGCACGAAGTCATGCCCCAGGCCATGCTGTTTGTGCGCGGCGAAAACGGGGGCATCAGCCACAACCCACGCGAATCGACCACCAGCGACGACATGCAACTGTGTATCGACGCCTTCACCCATGTTTTGAACCAACTCTCTCAGGAACTGTCATGAGCGCTACCCACGTCAACCACGAACAACAATACCAACAACTCGACGCCTGGATCGACGCGCACTTTGACGAGCAGGTCAAGTTTTTGCAGGCCCTGGTGCAAGTGCCCACCGACACCCCACCCGGCAACAACGCGCCGCACGCCGAGCGCACCGCCGAGCTGCTCGCACCCATGGGCTTTGACGCAGAAAAGCACCCAGTGCCCGCCGCCGAAGTCAAAGCCTACGGCCTCGAATCCGTCACCAACCTGATCGTGCGCCGCAAGTACGGCGAAGGCAAAACCATTGCCCTGAACGCCCACGGCGACGTGGTCCCGCCCGGCGAAGGCTGGACGCACCCGCCCTACGGCGGCGAAATCCACAATGGCGCCATGTACGGCCGCGCCACCGCCGTGAGCAAGTGCGACTTTTCCACCTTCACCTTTGCCACCCGCGCGCTGGAATCGCTCAATGCCCCATTGAAGGGCGGCGTGGAACTGCACTTCACCTACGACGAAGAATTTGGTGGCGAAGTAGGCCCCGGCTGGCTGCTGGCCAAGGGCCTGACCAAGCCCGACCTGCTGATCGCGGCAGGTTTCAGCTACCAAGTGGTCACCGCGCACAACGGCTGCCTGCAAATGGAAGTCACCGTGCAAGGCGAGATGTCGCACGCCGCCATCCCCGACAGCGGCACCGACGCGGTGCAAGGCGCGGTGCACATCCTGAATGCGCTGTACGCCCTCAACACGCAATACCTGAAAGTCACGTCCAAGGTCGAAGGCATCACCCACCCGTATTTGAACGTGGGCCTGATCGAAGGCGGCACCAACACCAACGTGGTGCCCGGCAAAGTCAGCTTCAAGCTCGACCGCCGCATGATCCCCGAAGAGAACCCTGCAGAAGTCGAAGCCAGCATCCGCCAGACCATTGCCAACGCCGCTGCCAGCTTCCAGCCTCCACGCGGCGGTCAGCAGCTCACGGTGGACGTGCGCCGCATGCTGCTGTCCAACGCCATGAAGCCCCTGCCCGGCAACCAGCCGCTGGTCGACGCGATTCAGAAACACGGCGGCCAGGTCTTTGGTGAACCCATCCCCGCCATCGGCACACCGCTTTACACCGACGTGCGCCTGTACGTGGAGCGCGGCATCCCCGGCGTGATCTACGGCGCAGGTCCGCGAACCGTGCTCGAATCCAATGCCAAGCGCGCCGATGAGCATGTCGAGCTGGAAGACCTGCGCCGGGCGACCAAGGTGGTCGCACGGACGTTGCTGGATTTGCTGGCTTAAATGGATAAGAGTCGAAGCGCTGAGATCGTCTGCAAAGGCGGTTCTCGGTGCTTGACGTGGGAAACCTTGCAATGCTACATTAGTAGCAATCAACTTCAAGGTGAATCTCATGGGCATGCCCGTACGCATCGACGACACGCTTTACGAACAGGCCAAAGCACACGCCAACGCTGAACGGCGCACCATTGCCGGACAGATCGAATTCTGGGCCATGGTCGGCAAGGCTGCTTTGGATAACCCCGATTTACCCATCGACTTTGTGCGCGAACTCATGATCGCGCGGGCAGAAGGCTCCGTTCTGGCAACGTCATTTGTGCCCCAATCACGCAGAGCATGAGTCAGGTTCAGGTTCTTCAAAGTGCGGCTTTTGCGCGTGCCTATAAAAAACTCCATGCACCTCAGCAAGCCGATGCAGACGGCGCTGTCGAAGCTATCGTCAACGACCCCGGCTTGGGTGAGGCCAAAAAGGGTGACTTGTCCGGTATTTTTGTCTACAAATACCGCAGCAAACAGCAATTGATGCTTCTGGCTTATGAATACGATCCCGGCACGCGCATGCTGCTGCTTTTGGGTTCGCACGAAAATTTTTACCAAAAGCTCAAGCGATGAACTACTTTTGATTCAACGCGTTAAATCTCGTTTAACGGACACCTTCAACGACATGACCAGCCAAACCCTAGTCACCCTCCGCAAACGCGTTCAAGCCTGCGCCACCGACCAGGACGTGGCCGATTACCAGCGCGATGGCGCGGTGTGCATCCGCAACTTGTTCACGCCAGACGAAGTAGAACTACTCAAAAGCGGCATAGAGGCCAACCTGGCCCACCCCAGCCCGCGCGGCATGGTGGCCAGTCGGCCGGACGACCCGGGGCGCTTTTTTGAGGACTTTTGCAACTGGCAGGACATCCCGCAGTACCAGCGCTTCATCTTCGACACACCCCTGGCCGCACTGGCCCAGCGGCTGATGCAAAGCACCACGGTGCGGCTGTACCACGACCACCTGTTGGTCAAGGAACCCGGCACACGCCAGCGCACGCCCTGGCACCAAGACCAGCCGTATTACAACGTGGACGGCCTGCAAAACATCAGCTTCTGGATTCCGGTGGACCCGGTGTCGCGCCCTTCCACGCTGGAGTTCATCGCGGGCTCACACCGTGGCCCCTGGCTCATGCCGCGCACCTTCATGACCCACCAGGCCAAATGGTTCCCCGAAGGCACGCTGGCCGAGTTGCCCGACATTGAAAACCACCGCGAAGACTTTCCCATCCTGGGCTGGGACTTGCAGCCGGGCGATCTGGTGTGCTTTCACATGCTCAGCCTGCACGCCTCGGCCGGGGTGGACGGCACGCAGCGCAGGCGCGTGTATTCGGTGCGCTTTTTGGGCGACGACATGACCCACGCGCCAAGGCCTTGGGTGACCTCGCCGCCCTTCCCGGGGCTGGACCAGCAACTGCCCGCTGGGGCGCCGATGGACCATGCGCTGTTTCCTTTGATGGCGGTTTGACGGGGTCTGCCGTCCCCTTTCACCC
>NZ_CALBEX010000001.1 GCF_937889215.1 uncultured Limnohabitans sp. | reverse complement strand
GGGGCATTGTAAAAAGCCCAATGAGAAAATTGATCCAACACAAAATTGCTGGCCAATTCCGTGTTGGCACGCACCAAAAGATTCAAATTGAATGCAGCCGTCACACCTTGTGCATCGTTATAGGCATCGTGAATGATCTTTGGTTGCTTCAACAAATCGATCCCCAACAGCAAAGCGCCTCCTGGCAAGTGTGCAGCACAATTGCCAAAGAACGCATGTGCCTCGGTGGGCGAAAAATTACCCAGCGTTGACCCTGGAAAAAAAGCAACCTGGCGTTTGAACTCTTGAGGGGCGGGCGGTAGCAACCAATCTTGGGTGTAATCTGCAACGATCGGGGTCACTTTGAGACTGGGGAATTCCAGCCGCAAATCCGCAGCCGCTGCATTCAAATGCGCTCCAGAAATGTCCATCGGCAAAAATGACACAGGGGCATCCATTTTCCGAAGCAAATGTCGTACCTTGGTCAATGAGCCCGCTCCCAATTCAAGCAACTCTGCTTTAGCGCCAATGTGCTGCGCAATATCAGCGGCATGCGTTTTCAAAATGGAGAGTTCGGTGCGGGTGGGATAGTATTCAGGCAGCTCACAAATCTGATCGAACAAGGCCGAGCCTTTGGCGTCATAAAAATATTTCGGTGAAATATGCTTGTTCTTTTGCGACAAGGCTTTCAGCAAGTCTTGTTCAAAATGGTTGAGATTTGATGCCGTCATTTGCAATCCTTGGCTAAACGCAAGCCTGTGATCTGCCAACTGGCTGTGGGTGGGAAAAAGTTTCGATAAGTTTTGCGTGCATGGCCTTGCGGTGTTGCCCAACTGGACCCACGCAACACCTGTTGACCGACCATGAATTTTCCGTTGTATTCACGAATCGACCCATCTCCTGGCATGAACCCCGGATAGGGCTCATAAGCCGATCGCGTCCATTGCCAGGCTTGACCGAGCATGTGTTGCATGTCTGGGTGATCAAAGGCCAGCTCCCACTCAAATTCAGTAGGCAAACGTGCACCTCGCCATTGGGCAAAGGCATCGGCTTCAAAGAAGGTTAAATGTGTGACGGCCTGATCGAGTTGCAATTGCTCAGCGCCTTCAGCGCCAAAATTCTTCCAGTGGCCTGAGTCATTGAATGTCCCGCGAGGGGCCAACCAATAGGCCGGTGCTTGACGGTCCTCACGGCGCACCCAAGCCCAACCTTCCGACAGCCAAAGCGAGGGTTTTTGATATCCACCGTCTTGTATGAATTCAAGATACTCTCGGCAAGTGATCAATTGATTGGACATTTCGAACCCTTCTACATAGCGTTTATGGAGAGGCTGTTCGTTGTCGAAAGAAAAGTTGTGAGCGCTGCCTGCGTTTTGCCCCAGTTCGGCCAAGCGCGAATCGAACCGAATCCATTGGCATGGCTCTTCGCTGTCAAGCAAGGTTTGGCTGGCTTGTAAATTCAAGCCACTTTTTGGCAGCAGAGGGTTACAAGAAAACAAATGCAATGCGTCGGTGATCATTAACTCTTGATGCTGCTGCTCATGGTTGATGCCAAGCGCTATCAAATACAAAAACTTTTCTGAAAAAAGTTGGTCACGGCTTGACAAGTATTGCAACAATGCATCGGTCACATGCGTTCGAAAAGCCATGACCTTGTCGAGGCTGGGTCGTGTCAACAAACCTCTTTGTGCACGAGGCTGCCTTGGCCCCAAGCTTTCATAGTAGGAGTTGAATAAGTACTGAAATTGCGGATCGAAAAGTTGGTAACCAGGGCAATGTGGCAGCAACACGATGGCTTCCCAAAACCAAGTGGTATGGCCTAAATGCCATTTGCTGGGGCTGGCATCTGGCATGGACTGAACGCATTGGTCTTCTTCAGACAAATGGACGACCAAAGACTCGGTGAGTGCGCGGGTCTGTTCGAGTCGCTCTGTTAACGTCATTTTCTTTCCTGATATCAAAGCCATTGCTTTCGGTGAAGTTGATGCTTGCATGGCTGACTGATGGCATCTTTTGTCAAGCCTGGTTTAATTCCAGTGCGGGTCGAGTTTCGCAGTGAAGGCGGTCAAGTCTTCAAAAAACGGCAGCGCGCCACCTTCAATGGCACAAAACTGCCAGTTTGTGTTGCCTTCAACGGTATGGCGGCCACGGTAATCGGTGAAGTCTCCGCGAGTGGCCATGGATACCCAGACTGGATCC